>CAZFEA010000158.1:0-7680 GCA_964518085.1 uncultured Dehalococcoidia bacterium | reverse complement strand
GCAAGGATCGTAGCCGGCAACTAAGGGTGACCGGCGGGGGGAGCCGGTTTGGCGGCCCCCTGTTCGGGGAAGGGGTCGTTGACCCGTTAATGACCAGCGTGCGGAAGGGCGGTTCCCTGATTGATTACGAGGATGAGGACCCGGAGATCCGGCGCACGCTACTGAAGGAACTGCAGAAAAGCGGAGTCGAGCTGACCATGGCGCCGGTGACCTATCGGACTGACCCTTTCCGGTTTACCTATTGAACCGTCGATGCTCGGCAGCGAGCGCCATTTCCAATGAAAACGTTGTCTCACAGGCAGGGCCGCCTGTGGTACCGGAATTTTCCGGGGAACGGTGTTCTCACAGGCAGGGCCGCCTGTGGTACCGGTATTTTTCGGGGAACGGTGTCTCACAGGCAGGGCCGCCTGTGAGACCGGCTATTTTGCGGGGAATGTAAACGCATTCCCATTCGGGGATTTGCATGCACGATTTTGAGCCTCAAAATTGGGATCATGGGGAAGGGAGTTCTCAAGGGAACCCCGACTTCTTACAACTGGTCAGCGTGGGCATAGACATCGGCTCCTCGACATCTCACCTGATGTTCTCCCGTCTTTACCTGCAGCGGCGGAGCCTCGAATTTTCCAGCCGTTATGAAGTGGTGGATAGGGAGGTCCTCTTCCGCTCGGCGGTCCTCCTTACGCCTTACCGGGACCGGGAAACTATTGACACCGATGCCCTGGCCCGGTTCATCGCCCGCTCTTATGACGAGGCCGGGTTAACGCCTTCGGGGATCGATGCCGGTGCAGTGATATGCACCGGGGAGGCGGCCAGGAAGAAGAACGCGGAGGCCATAGTTCGCCTTTTTTCAGACCAGGGCGGCAAGTTTGTCTGCGCCACCGCCGGGCACAACTTTGAGGGGGCCCTGGCCGCCCATGGATCTGGCGCGGTTGCCCGGTCCCGCGATGGCGCCATTATGAACGTGGACATAGGGGGCGGCACCTGCAAATTAGCCATGGTAAAGAATGGGGCCATCGTTGAGACGGCGGCCATCAATGTGGGTTCCCGCCTTGTGGCCTGGGATGACCAGGGGAGGATCAGCCGGGTAGAGGAGGCAGGCGCCAAAATAGCCCGGTGGGCCGGAGTCTCACTGGAACCGGGGAGGCTGCTCAGCCAGCAGGACAGGGTGGTCCTGGCGGAAGCCATGGCCCAACTGCTGGTCGAGTTTCTTAAAGGCAAGGAGCTTTCCCCTCTGGCGGAGGACCTTCTGGTTACTCCGCCCTCCAATTATGCCCGGGACCATGCCCAGGTACTGTTCTCCGGGGGGGTATCGGAGTATATTTACGGGCGGGAAAGCCGGGATTATGGGGACCTTGGTCCTCTCCTGGCTGAATCGATACGGAAGCGAATGCCCCTCCTGGGCCTGAGCGTGGGAGAGCCCAATGAGGGGCTGCGGGCCACCGTCATCGGCGCCTCTCAATATACGGTCCAGGTCAGCAGCAGCACCATATTCGTCTCTCGACCCGGCCTTTTGCCGATCCGCGACCTCCTGGTGGTGACACCCCTATTGGGAGAGAAGGAATCCGGGCCCGCCGGTGTTGCCAGCGCCATAGAGAAAGCGTTCAAACGGTT
This sequence comes from uncultured Dehalococcoidia bacterium, assembly GCA_964518085.1. Taxonomy (GTDB): domain Bacteria; phylum Chloroflexota; class Dehalococcoidia; order JACQUA01; family JACQUA01; genus JACQUA01. Next base: position 6,069 of record CAZFEA010000158.1, on the reverse strand, counting down.
CGATTTGCTGGAGCACCGCCGGCCGGTGGCCCTGTTCATGCGTTATTCCTGGGAGAACTCTTACCATGCGTTGAAAGACCTTGCCCTGGGTGTGCTTCAGTCGGCGCCCCTGCTGGACCATCAGAATCCTATAGTGCTTGTTTTCGATGCCGATATCGGGAGACTGGTTGGTGACATATTGAAAGGTGAACTGGGACTGGAGAAGGAAGTTGTGGTCATAGACGAGATCGAGGTGGGAGACCTCGATTTCATCGACATTGGAGAAAGACTCGCCCGCACCGATGCGGTGCCGGTAGTGGTGAAATCCCTGGTATTCAGCCCGAAAGATGTGATAGGGAGGGACCATGATCGTTGACTTCGAGCACCATTACTTGCCGGCGGGGTTGAAGAAAGACCCCTTTCCACCGGGGCTGTCCGAGGTCGAAGAGCACCTTGCCGCCATGGACCAGGCGGGCATCGACGTGGCGGTATTATCCGGTCATGCCCCTCCCTTCGAGGAGTGCGGGTTACTGAATGAGGATCTTGCCCGGCTCCAGTCACGTTTCCCCGAAAGACTTGTGGGATTGGCCCACACCGTCCCTCATGGCGGACCGGAGGCGATGGCCGAGCTGGAAAGGGCGGTCAGCGGATTGGGGTTGAGAGGGGTGGCCATCACTGCCCAGCCGGGAGGCAAGCCCCTGGATGACCGGCAGCTCTGGCCCTTCTACCAGACGGTGCAAAAGCTCGATGTGCCGGTCTACGTTCACTGTTCCACGAAAGGCTTCACCGGCTTCGATGCCCTGGGCGCGCCTTACCGGATGGACACGCTGATGGGCTGGGAAATGGAACTGATGTCGGCCACGGGGAGGCTCATTCTCGGCGGCGTGCTGGAGGAGTTTCCGGGGCTGAAGATAGTAATCAGCCACTTCGGCGGCGGCATTGCCTCGATCATGGACCGGCTGACGGCGGCAGGCGCGGGCCCGGGAAGCAGCGGCGGTTTCCCTTCGAAGATGATGAAGAAGCCCTTCCGCGACTATATGGGAATGCTCTATTTCGACATGGCCGGTTTTCTGGGTGGGATGGGCGCGGTGAAATGCGCCCTGACGGCCATACCGCCGGGACAACTGGTTTTCGGCTCGGATTATCCATACAACTTTTACAGGAAGGCGGGGGAGATCAAGAAGTACATCGAGAATATCGAGGCGCTGGACCTTCCCCCGGCGGAAAAGAAGGGCATGCTGGGGGATACGGCGGCGCGATTGCTGCGACTGCGGTAGCGCGGCGACCTACTGTAGGGGCTAACCAGAGAGCCGCCGCTGGCGGCCTGGCGGTTAGCCCGCCACCGGCTGCCGAAGGCACGCGGCAGCGTGCCAGTACAAACGTTACCCTATTTAAATTCTGACCGAATTGTCGTATAATATTGCCATGCTTATTGGAATCAGGGAATATGCATGATTATTAAGTCGTCCACTACGCTGAGGAATAACTACAACGCCGTGGCCCGGATTGCCCGTGAAAAAGCCGAACCGGTATACATTACGCGAAATGGCGAAGGCGACCTGGTGGTGATGAGCATTGAGGCTTTTGAACGCCGGGAGGCTATGCTCGACCTGCGGGAAAAGCTCTTATTTGCCGAGCAGCAACGTCTTGCCGGAGAACCGGTGGCTTCACTTGCCGAAGTACACAAGCGGTTGAAGGCGAAGATTGATGGCAGAGTATGAGGTCGTCTTGCTGCCGGCCGCCTTTTCAGATATCGACGAAATATTTGATTATATAATTGTAGAAAACCCAACTGCGGCGGCGGGGATGCTGGAAAAGTTTGTGCAGTCCCTGGGCAATCTCAGGACGCATCCGAATTCGGGTTCACCGCTGCTTGAGCGCTCCCTCAACAGGTTTCGCTTCCGCATGGTCGTGGTTTCCCCTTATATCGCTTTCTATCGTGTCATCGGCCATACGGTCTTCGTTTATCGGATTTTGCATGGAGCCAGGAATTATCCCCACCTCCTGAAAGGAACGCTGGGTGGGGGAGCGCCCGCCTCCTGTAGGGGCTAACTAGAGAACCGCCTCTGGCGGCTTGGCGGTTAGCCCGCCACCGGGCGCCGCCGTCCCGGCCCTACCCGGGCGGGCGAGCCGCCCCCGCCGCCACCGCCCCTTCCCCGCCATGGCTCGCCCCTACAGGTTCAGGCTTCAAGGCTTTAAGTATCTTCTCCCTGGTTATGGGCAGGTCGGTTATGCGGACACCCACCGCGTCCCACACGGCGTTGGCGATGGCCGGGGCTATGGGCAGCAGCCCGCCCTCGCAGAAACCCTTGGCCCCGAAGGGCCCCTCCGGATGGGGCGCCGGATCGGCGTTCATGGCCTTTACCCTGGGCGGCACTTCCATGATCGAAGGCAGTCGGTAGTCCACGAAATTGGGGTTGGTGACCACCCCGCGGTCTATCATCACCTGTTCGTATAACGCGCCTCCGATGCCCTGTCCGATGCCTCCTTCGGTCTGGCCCTGGCAGATTTTGGGATTGATGGGCGTGGCCATGTCGAAGCAGCCGGCGGCCCGCAGCAACCTGACCTCGCCGGTCCTGACGTTGACCTCCAACTCCACCGCGTCGGCGCCATACGAATAGAAAGAGACCAGCCTCTCGCCGTGCCCGGTCTCGAAATCTGCCACGCTCACCGGTGTCACGTACACACCGCGGCCCAGTATTTCGCCTCCGTTGGGCAGGTATGGTCCGGGCAGCGAGAACAGCGCCGCAAACTTCAATGAAATGTCGCGCCTCGCCTTGCGGTAAATCGTCCCGCTCTCGATGTACAGGTTTGCCGGAGGAACGCCCAGGATAGCCCCGGCCCTCTCCAGTAGTTGCCGTTTGGCGTCTTCACAGGCCAGCCGCAGGGCGTTGCCGGTGTGCCAGGTGACCCGGTTGGATATGGTGCCGTAGTCAAAGGGAGTTATGGCCGTGTCGGCGGTAACTATTTTCACCATTTCAGGGGTAGTGGCGAACTCCTCGGCGGCCATCTGGGTGAAAGCGGTATAGCATCCCTGGCCGATGTCCACAGCGCTCTGCCTCACCTCGATGCCGCCATCGGGGTGCACCTTGACGAACACCACCGAAGCGAAGTTATTGCCGGTGGTCATCTTGTTACAGGCGGCGAGACCCCGGCCGCGTTTCCATGGCCCGGTCTTGTCGGCGGCCGCTGCCCGAGAACGGTAGTCGGGGTCGTCCCTGACCCCGACGGCTGGCTCAGGACGAAGCCACGCGGCGACCTTGTGAATGCAATCCTCCAGGCCGATATTGCGCACGGTCTGGCCCAGGGCATCCTTTTCTCCTTCTTTCAGCACATTCTTCAGCCGGAATTCCACCGGGTCCATGCCCAGCCTGGCGGCGACCACATCCATGTGCGACTCGATGGCCCACTGCGGGCCGATGGCGGCGTAGCCGCGGAACGGCGCCGTCGGTGTTTCGTTGGTATAGGTGATGAAGGTGTCGGCCTTGAAATTGGGCGCCCGGTAGGTGCCGGTGGAGGCATAACCCACGTTGTGGACCGAAGTGGGCATGGCGCCGGAATAGGCCCCTGAGTTCTGGATGACCCTCATCTCCCGGGCCACCAGCGTGCCGTCTTTCTTAACCCCGTCTTTGATGTAGATCGTGGCCGGGATCTCGGTGCAACCGTCGATGAAGACCTCGTCCCGGGAATAGGCCACCTTGACCGCGCGGCCCGACTTCATGGCCAGAAGGGCGGCGATGGGAATGGCGCTGACGTTGGCGCCCACCCTTCCCCCGAAGCCGCCTCCCTGGGAGGGGATGATGACCCTTACCCGGGTGGCAGGCAGCCCGAAAAGTTTGGCCAGGGTCTCTTTCACCTGGTATGGCGACTGGGAAGTTACCCAGGCGGTCAGACCGCCGTCGTCGCCGGGTTCCACCACCGCCGCGTGGGGCTCCATCTGGGCGTGGGATACCCTGGTCCGTTTGTAAGTGCCCTCGACTATCAGGTCGGATTCCGCGAACCCCCGGGCGACATCGCCCGTCCGGATTCTGGCATGGGCAAAAACATTGGGGTGCTCACGGTGAAAGGCGGAGCACGCCCTGGCGAACTGGGGGCCGTAAGACCTGGTCAGGTTGGGTTCGATGGTCAGCCCGGGATGGACCACCGCCGGCGGGTCCGGCTTCATCGCCTCTTCGGGATCGAAGACGGCTGGCAGTTCCTCGTAGTCGACTTCGATCAGTTCCACTGCCTCCTGGGCGGCCTCGACGGTATCCGCGGCCACGGCGGCCACCGGCTCGCCGGCGAAGCGGACGACTTCGCGGGCCAGGACTTGCCTGTCCTCCAGGAGACCGGAGCCTGCGGTGGGAGCGTCCCGCCCGGTGACGATGGCCCTGACCCCGGGCAATGCCCCGGCCCGGGAAACATCGATGCTCTTGATCCGGGCGTGCGGGTGCGGGCTTCGGAGCACCTTCCCGTACAACATCCGTGACCGTCTGATGTCCGTGGTGTATTTGGCTTTACCGGTTACCTTGGCCAGGGCGTCTACCCTGGGTATGCTCTTGCCGATTACTGAATATCCTGGCATTGCTTTGCATCACTTAATGCCGAAAATCTCCCGGCTCAGGGCTTGTCTCTTCACCTCGGTGCGCACCATCTCCTCGGTGTCCCCTTCAACATAGTTGACCCCCGGTTTGATCAACCGGTCGGGGTCCACAAAATCCTTCGGGACGTCCAGCCTGCGGCTGGCCGATCCCCTGGCCTTGCCCATCACCGTCTGCCCGTCCTTGCTCAACAGCCAGTTGACGAATACCGTGGTGGCATTGGGGTGAGGACCGCCGTCGAAGACGCCCAGCGCCCCGGAGCCGGCGCTCTTGGCGCCGCCTTCGGCAGGGATGATTTGTTTCACCGGCGCCCCGGCCCTCTGGAAGCTCACCCTCATCTCGGACACCGCTCCCAGGCCGATGGGATATTTGCCCCTGGCCACCGTTTCCATGTGCAGGCGGTTGTCCCGGGTGATCACTATCTCCTGCCTGGCCAGCTCGCGGATGTATGGTTCACCCATGACGCCCCAGGCGGCGACATTGATGAACTTGCTGCCCGAGCCGGTGGTAGATGGGTCGACCAGGGTCATCTTCCCTTTCCAGCGCGCATTCAGCAGGTCTTTGAACGAGCCGGCCTCGTCCGGCCGGACGAGGTCGGTATTTATCACCCAGGTATTGCTGGCTTCGGCCACGTAGGACATCGTGTGGCGCTGCTTATCGATGAAAGGCAACCTGGCATCCAGCCAGGCGGCGGGGTCGATCACCTCGGGAAGGATAAGCATGTCGCCTGCCGATCCCAAGATGCCGTTGTCGTTGAACTCGACCGTCGAGGCGCCGCCGCTGAGAAGGACGTCGCCGGTAATCACCCTGGCGTTCCTTTCGGCGCGGGCTTTGGCCAGCAGTTCCGCGCCCCGGCCGACGATGTACTCCAGGTCGATGTTGTGGGCTTCCCTGAAAGCCCGGCGCACTTCTTCCCTTATGCCGGCCTCGAGGACGGTATAGATCACCACCACCCGTTCCTTGCGCCCCTGGCTGCGGGCGGTCTCCCATTTCGTTTCCCACGCCGGCCTGGCGGCGGCGGCGGGTTTAGAGTCTTTTTCAGCTACCGGGCCCTGGTCACCGGACGTTGTCCCCCCGGCGCGACATCCGGTGACATAGACAACGGCGAAGAATAGAATCCCCCACGCCAGAAAACCGTGCTTGTTGAATGACATCTTGCATGCTCCGTGTCCTCAGTTCTGGTTCCTGTCAGCGTCTCTGCCGCCGCTTAATCGGTCCGGCCAGTCTCTATCTCTATCTCTATCTCTATCTGAAAACAGCCGAATCCTAGCATGTTTTTGGGGAAGAAATCAACACCAATTCCTGGTACCACAGGCGGCCCTGCCTGTGCGGACGTGGTTTGTCACACTTGATGGCGGTGGGGGCGAGCACGGACGATTCAATCTCGGAGAGCGCTACCTCGCCTGCCGACAGTTGCGTCTGGGCGGTGTGACCTGTTTTAGGGGATTGTTGATGGGGTCTGGCCGAAGGGGGTGTACTTTATCGAACCGTCCAGGTTGCCGGCGGAAGT
>CAZFEA010000157.1:2257-7725 GCA_964518085.1 uncultured Dehalococcoidia bacterium | reverse complement strand
GGCGGAGGCCACGGTCCGATCCCACTCCTGCTCCCAGGCAGGTTTAGAAGTTTTGCCGGTTGGCTGGGGGCCGACCGAACCGGGGGAGGGTGTTGGTGCCGCTGGCACCGCACAGGCAACAAGCAAGACACCCAGCGCAGCAACCACTATCAGAATATGGCGCAATCTGTGCTCAGACATTCCTGCATTCTCCTTTCACAAACCCGGAGCACGCCGGACCGCAAGTCTCAGAGTCCTAGAAGCTTTGCCGCCGTGTTTCCGAGTATTCCATCCTTAATATCGCCGCTGAGATCCAGCCGTCTTATATTCTGGATATACGCTTTTGTTTCCTCCGGCTCACCATCAAAATTCATCGGGTAGTCGGTGCCAAAAATCAATTTTTCCGGTTTAAGTCCGGCCAGGTAGCACCCCACCGCAACCATGCCACCGCTGAAACCGGCCATATCAAAGTAAAGCCGGTCCAGATATTCACCAAAAGGCCTGTTCATCTTTGTAGAGGTCGGAACGTATATGGGCAGCCTTCCTCTCCCCGGCCCGGTCAGTCTCTCCACAATAGACGCTATTCCCCCGCCGAAGTGACTGACTACTATTTTCAATTCGGGGAATTTCTCCACTACCCCTCCCAGTATGAGGCGCACGGTAGCGGTCAGCAGCTCGAGCTCCCACCCCAGCCCCTGGGCCAGGTTGTACGGCGCGTCCAGGGCGGGAAAGCCTTTCAACAAATACGAGGGATGGACAAAAAGAGGAATGCCCAGTTTTTGCACCTCCTCGTAGAACGGCCAGAGTCGTTGGTCGTCAAGTGAGACATCCTCTACCTGGGCAGTGATGATGACGCCTTTCAACCCCTCCCCTTCGACACTTCTCGCGAGCTCGGCAAAGGCCTCCTTACCTCCCAACGGAGGAACATGGGCAAGCCCTACCAACCTGCCGGGATGGCGGACTTGAAGTTGGGCTAGTCTATCATTGATGACCTTGCATTCTTCCAATGCGGCTGTCCACGAAGAAAGCACGGCTACATCTATGCCAGTGACATCCATATTATGCAGGTGCCGGCCTATGTCGTAGACCGCCGGAGGACGGCGACGTCCCTCGTCCTTGAACTCCTCGGGCAGGTAATGCTGTTGGAAGTCCACAATCATACGGTTTCTCCTCTCATACCAGAGCTGTCACCTTCACCTTTGTTTTCCTCAAAGCATCAAGCACTTTTTCTCGCGTTATGGGCAGGTCCACTATACGGACGCCTACTGCGTCGTAGACGGCATTGGCCACTGCGGGGGCCAGGGGAATCAGGCTGCCTTCGCAGAAACCTTTGGCCCCATAGGGGCCTTCCGGATGTGGATTCGCCTCAGCCGACATCGCTTTCACATCTGGCGGTACCTCCACCATCGATGGCAGCCGGTAATCAATCAAGTTGGGGTTGGCTACCACACCGTTGTTAATGATCACTTTCTCGAACAGAGCTCCCCCAAGGCCCTGGCCGATTCCTCCTTCAGTTTGTCCCTCGGCGATCTTGGGGTTTATGACCCGCCCCATGTCGAAACATCCTGACGCCCGGAGTACCTTGATTTCCCCCGTGCGGACATTGACTGCCACCTCGACACCGTCGGCACCGTAGGAATAAAAGGCCACCAGCCGCTCGCCCTGGCCGGTCTCAGGGTCGGGATCGCACCAGGGTGTGACGTATACGCCTCTTCCTAATATCTCTCCGGTAGAGGCCAGATACATCCCCGGTTTAGAAAATAGGTCACCCAGGGGGAGGGCTATGTCCTTCCTGGCACGCCGCCGGACCACTCCATCGCTCAAATACAGGTTTTCCGGAGTGGCATTGAGCACGGCGGAAGCCCTCTCCAGTATCTGGCGCCTGGCATCCCGGCAGGCATTAATCAGGGCATTGCCGGTGTGCCAGGTCGTGCGATTCGATATGGTGCCAAAATCGTATGGAGTAATGGCGGTATCGGCAGTAATTATCTTCACCTTGTCCACCGAGGCGGCAAATTACTCGGCTGCAATCTGCGTCAAAGCTGTGTTACAGCCCTGCCCGAGGTCAGTGGCGCTGTGACGCACCTCTATGCCGCCATCCGGGTGGACCTTTACGATGACCACCGAGGCAAACCCACGCGAGGCCGTCATCTTGTTGCACACCGCCATGCCCTTGCCTTTTTTCCAGGGGCCGTCTTCGGTTGGCGGCTTTTCGCCCCACTTCAGCCAGCCTGCAACCTGAGTAATGCAGTCGTCCAGGGCAATGTTATCTACAGTCTGGCCCAGGGAATCCCTCCCTCCTTCTCTCAAGATATTGCGCCGCCTTATTTCCACAGAGTCCACACCCAGTCTCGCCGCGATAACATCCATGTGTGACTCTATCGCCCATTGAGGACCGACCGCGGCATAGCCCCGGAAAGGTCCCCCTGTTGGAGTCTCATTGGTGTAAACCGTGTAAATCTCAGCCTTAAAATTCGGCACCCGGTAGGTGCCGGTTGAGGCGAAGGTAACGTTGAGCGTGGCCATGGGCATGAGGCCGGAATAGGCGCCGGCATTCTGGATGACGGTCATCTCCCTGGCAACCAGGGTGCCATCCCTTTTGACCCCATCTCTTATGTATATGATGGCCGGGGTCTCCGTCGAGCCATCAATGAACATCTCTTCGCGCGTATTTACGAATTTCACCGGCTTCCGCGTTTTGACGGCCAGCAGTGCTGCAATCGATACTGCCAGCATGCTCGGACCGGTCCTTCCTCCGAAGCCTCCTCCCTGGTGAGGCGCAATCATTCTTACTTTTGCCGACGGTAATCTAAACAGCGCACACAGCGTCTCTTTCAACTGGTAGGGCACCTGGCAGGTCGCCCATGCGGTCAACCCTCCGTCCAGGTTCGGTTGCACCACCGCAGCATGCGGCTCCAACTGACCGTGGGCAACCCTGGCCCTCTCGTACCTGCCTTCGACCACCACATCAGACTCGGCAAATCCTTTTTGGGTATCGCCGTCGCGTACCCTGAGGAAAGACAGGACGTTAGGACGCTCCTTGTTGACCGAGGCCCACTGCCCGGCATATCCCTGGCCGAATGCCTTTCGTATCGACGGCGCTGCGTTCAAGCCCGGGTGTACTACCACTTCCGGATTTGGCTTCAGCGCCTCCTCCACATCGAACACCGCCGGCAATTCTTGATAGCTGACCGCGATCATGTCCAGGGCCTCTTCAGCCGCCCCAACGGTATCTGCAGCCACCGCTGCCACCGGCTCTCCCATGAACCGAACAAAATCACGGGCAATGATGGGGCGGTCTTCCAGGGCGCCCAGCTTCATTGCCGGCGCGTCCTCCCCGATCACCACCGCCCTGACCCCAGGCGCCTGTCGCGCCCTGGACACATCAATTCCATTGATCCGGGCATGGCAATAAGGACTTCTAAGCACCTTAGCATAGAGCATATGGGGTAACTTGATATCAGTTGCATATTTGCCTATCCCGGTAACCTTCTCCAGGTTGTCCACCCTGGGAACACTCTTCCCTATTACAGAAAACTCCGGCATCCGTTTCTCCTTATCCATTGAACGGTGGTTGCCTCAGACCGGGCGTCGTCCCCTTTCACCCCGCCCAGGCGTGCAGACAGTTATGGCTTCAGCTATGGCCGCTAAGGTGCAGCCATCATCCCCTGGCGGCCAGGATGGCCTCCATTATTTTGACGTACCCGGTGCAGCGACAGAGATTGCCTGTTAGCCCCTCCCTGATCTGCTCCTCGGAGCAGCCGGGGTTTTCATCCAGGATCGACTTGGCGGCCAGTATCATTCCCGGAGTACAGTAGCCGCACTGGACGGCAAAATGGTCGATGAATGCCTGTTGCAGAGGATGTAGCTGTCCATTCTGGCTCAGGCCTTCGATAGTCAAGATGTCCTTGCCTTTTGCCTGCACGGCCAGTATCAGGCAACTCTTCACCGCTTTGCCGTCAATAAGGACCGTGCACGCCCCACATACCCCTTCGCTGCATCCGACCTTGGTGCCGGTAAGGTCCAGCTCGTCCCGCAGAACATCGAGCAATGTCCTGTTAGGCTCGACATACAGTTCATAGTCATCGCCATTAACCTGCAACTTCAAAGCCCTTTTCATTTTCCTCATACACCTTTCTGGCTGGACCAATCTGCAACACGGGCCCTTTTTGCCGCCAGTCCGATCATCTCCTCAGTAACGACCTTCACTATCGTTCTCTTATACTCCACCGAGCCGTCAACCGTGGGCACCGGCTGGGCCTCCCCGGCTGCGATTTCAGCCACTTCTTCGATGAGCTTGCTTTCCACCCGGTTACCTGCCAGGGCCTGCTCGGCCTGTCTGGCCCTTAGCGGAGTCGGTCCGACTCCACCCAGCACAATCCGCGCCTCTCTGACGATGTCCCGGCCATCATCCAGGCTGATAGCGGCGGCAACCGAGGCGATGGGGGAGCCGCCGGCAATGACCGATTCCTTCCGGTAGGCAGCGCCGGCGCGCGTCGAAAGGAAAGGAATTTGTACCTCGGCCAGGATTTCGTCGTGAGCGAGGGCGGAGGTGAACAAATCAATGAAGAACTCATCGAGCGGTATTTCCCGTTCACCCCGCACGCTGACCGCTTTGACTTTCGCCCCAAGGGCGATCAGCGCCGGCGCCAGGTCTCCGGCCGGGTCGGCGTGGCTGAGGTTGCCGCCGACGGTGCCCCAGTTCCTGATCTGCATGTAGCCCAGCCTGCGCTCGGCCTCGCTCAAAACGGGAAGCCTCTCCATTATCAACAGCGAAGTCTCAACGGCCCGGTGGATGGTTAACGCCCCCACTCGCACGTGACCGTTGCCGTTGCTGATGTATGCCAGTTGGTCAAAGCCCTTGATATCGACCAGCACCGTGGGAGCAATCAGCCTCTGCTGGAGCAGGGGTATCAGGCTTTGACCTCCGGCGATGATCTTGGCCTCTTCGCCGTGCCGGGAAAGCAGGCTGCAGGCTTCGGCCAGGCTTTCCGGCGCCATGTATTCAAATTGTCTCACCGGCAGTCCTCCTGGTTCTCAGTCGTTCATGGAGATTCCGGGTAAACTCCTCTCCCACCTGTTGCGCTTTGGCCCGCATGATGCGCTCTCCGAAGGTGGCCAGCCGTCCCACAACTGAAACGTTTGATGAGTAGGCTATCTCGACTTCGGTTTCGGAAACCTGTTGCAGATTGATGACGCTGTCCTGGGTAAAGCTACCCATCCTGGCCATCTCTTCCCCCCGTCCCAGGGCTCTCAAGTGCGCCGGGCGGTCTATCTCGGTCAGCGTGACGGCGACATTGAATCTTGCCGCAATCGGGCCAACCCTCTGTTCCATTACACATTCGTAGCTGGCGCCGTCCCGGGCCTCTATCTTCCTGGCGCCGGGAATGCAGGAGGCGAGTGTCGTGGGACTCAGCAGGGATTCCCAGACCTCTTCGATGTTCCCTTTCAGCGTGAACTTGCCCTCAATGATCATGAATCATGCCCTC
>CAZFEA010000157.1:0-2157 GCA_964518085.1 uncultured Dehalococcoidia bacterium | reverse complement strand
TCTCACGGTCCTGTTTCCATAGCTGGACGAACGTTCGATCGTCCACCAGTCCCTGCCGTTCCAGGCGCTCGATGACAGCGGCTACGAACTCCTCGCCAAAACCACGCCTGACCAGCCGGTCATGCAGTTCCTTTTTGCTGCGCCTCCGCATGCCGAGCAGCCTCAAAGCGGCCTGGTGGGCCTTTTCCACGCCATCTCTGGCCGTCAGGCTGGCTACATCCTCGCTTGCCAGGTCCTTGCCGGGAAAAAGCCCGTGCTCTTCCACAACCATGGGATCGAGGCTAAAGGCGAATACCCCGTCCAGGAAGACATTGAGGCGCTGTCGGGCGCCCTTCTGCGGCTTGATGGCGGTGATAATGGGAGCCATTATTCAGCTCACACGGTTCCCTCTCCCTTGACGGGAGAGGGTCAGGGTGAGGGTGAATACCTTAATCCTCTCCCGCCGGGGTAGAGGAGACTACCGGCAAGCTGGAAGACCCCCGGATATGCTTTTCAATTTCCAGGGCGATGTCTTCGTGTTGCTTGAGGAAATCCTTGGCGTTCTCCCGCCCCTGCCCCAGTTTATTTTCTCCGAAGGTAAAGAAAGCGCCGCTCTTCTTGACGATGCCAAGCTGCACGCCCAGGTCTATCAGGTCGCCTTCCTTGCTTATCCCTTCGTTAAACATTATGTCAAACTCTGCCGTCCTGAAGGGAGGCGCCACCTTGTTCTTGACCACCTTGGCCCTCACCCTGCTGCCGACCGCCTCAGCGCCCTGCTTGATCGTATCTATGCGTCTCAGGTCGAGCCTCACCGAACTGTAGAACTTCAGGGCGCGGCCCCCGGGAGTCACCTCCGGATTGCCGAAGACAATCCCCACCTTTTCCCGGAGCTGGTTTATGAATATTACCGCCGTCCGGGACCGGCTTATCGCCGCGGTCAGTTTTCGCAACGACTGCGACATCAGTCTCGCCTGGAGACCGACATGGGCATCGCCCATCTCCCCTTCAATTTCAGCCCGCGGCACCAGGGCGGCGACGCTATCTATAACAATGGCATCGATGGCATTGCTCCGCACCAGTGATTCGGTAATCTCCAGCGCCTGCTCACCGGTATCCGGCTGGGCTATGAGAAGGTCATCCAGGTTTACCCCGCAATGGGCAGCATAAGCCGGGTCGAGGGCATATTCAACATCGATGTACGCCGCCTTGCCACCCATCTTCTGTGTTTCAGCGATGACATGCTGGGCCAGCGTGGACTTGCCGCTGGACTCCGGGCCGAATATTTCGGTTACTCTTCCCCTGGGCAACCCACCTACACCAATCGCCAGGTCCAGGGCTATCGAGCCCGTCGGGATAGACTCAACCGTCAGCTTGGCCGAAGCCTCCCCCAGCCTCATAATAGCCCCTTTCCCAAATTGCTTCTCTATCTGCGCAACTGCCAGCTCCAGGGCCTTCTCTTTTTCCGTAACCATAAATCACCCCTTGAATGTCAGAATCAGTTTCTGTTTGCTTTGGCGCTTGAGGCTTCATCATACCGTCAATCAGTCAAACAGTCAAACAGCGTAACAGTCTGAACAGTCGAACAGCCGAACACTCTGAACAGTCCGTAGGAGCGAACCAGAGACCCCGACGTGTCGGGGTCGGCGGCTCGCCCGTAGCGGCACGCTGCTGCATGCCCATCTCACCCCACTGTCTAACATCCACCGTGTTCTATCTACTATTTACTATCTTCTGGCTCCTTGCTTGTCTTCTGCCTTATGTCCTCCCACCTCTCACTTCCCATCTCTCACCTCCAGACCGCTTGCCTTTCCCTCCAATCCATGATTAAATACTGGTATACAGTATATGACCAGAAAGGGGGCCACCGCATGGCCCGGAACCGACCCTATCTCTACAGCAAAGAAAAAGACGACCTTCTAAAAAGGATGCACCGGGTGGAGGGGCAGGCCAGGGGCATTGCCAGGATGATCGAGGATGACCGTTACTGCCTGGACATCGTCCAGCAGTGCAGCGCCCTGTCCCAGGCAGCGGATGAAGTCGCGCTGAAAATCTTGCAGGACCACCTGGAGGGGTGCATCACCGAGGCCATACGAGAGCAGCGCGGCGAGCCCTACATCAAAGAGCTGATGGAGGTACTGCGCAAGGCCATCAGGCGCTGACCTTCCGTAGGGGCGAACC
>CAZFEA010000156.1:0-7789 GCA_964518085.1 uncultured Dehalococcoidia bacterium | reverse complement strand
TAGGCCATTTTCATCCTTCATGGTGCCCGCCGCAAGCGGGCATGGGTGCTTGTTTCGGAATCCCGTGCCGCCCCGACGGCGGGCGAGCCGCCCCTGCCAGGGGGCGTGCATTCCGGCCTGGCTCGCCCCTACGGAATGACTATTCCCACTCGATGGTCGAAGGTGGCTTACTCGTGATATCGTAGACTACCCGGTTCACCCCGGGCACCTCGTTGACGATGCGGTTCGAGATGCGTCCCAGCAGGTCATAAGGCAGGTGCGCCCAGTCAGCGGTCATAGCATCATCGCTGGTGACCGCCCTGACCGCCACGAGGTAGCCATAGGTCCGAAAATCCCCCTGGACGCCGACGCTTTTCACGTCGGTTAATACGGCAAAATTCTGCCACAGTTGCGTGTAAAGTTTGGCCTTCTTTATTTCATTCATCACGATCCACTCCGCAGCCCGGAGGATTTCCAAGCGTTCCCTGGTAACCTCTCCGATGATGCGGATGGCCAGGCCCGGGCCGGGGAAGGGCTGGCGCCAGACCATTTCCTCCGGGAGGCCCAGGGCAAGCCCGACAGCGCGAACCTCATCCTTGAAGAGTTCCCGCAGGGGCTCTACCAGCGACAGGGACATCTTATCGGGAAGGCCGCCCACATTATGGTGTGTCTTTATCTTTGCCGCGGCTTTGGTCGCCGGAGTGGCGCTTTCGATGACATCGGGATAGAGTGTGCCTTGGGCGAGGAAGTCGGTCTTGCCCAGTTTGGAGGCCTGGTCCTCGAAAACGTTAATGAACTCTTCGCCCACCCGCTTTCGCTTCACCTCCGGGTCCGTGACCCCGGCGAGCCGGTTCAGGAAGCGGTCCGAGGCGTCAACATAGACTATATGCATTTTCAGGTTACGGCGGAACGCCTCCAGCGTCCTTTCCGCCTCTTCCCGTCGCAACAGTCCGTTGTTAACGAAAATGCAGGTCAACTGCTCGCCGACGGCGCGGTGAACAAGGGTAGCAACCACCGCTGAATCGACACCCCCGGATAGGGCACAGATTACCCTCCCACTGCCTACGGTCGCCCGGATGTTCTGAATAGTTTCATTGACGAAGTTCCCGGCCGTCCAATTCCGCTGGCAGCCGCAGATATCGATGAAATTCTGCAGTATCGTGGTGCCCAGAGGCGTGTGCGCCACTTCGGGGTGAAAAGCCAGTCCGTAGATGTTTTGATTATTCCCAATAGCCGCCACAGGACAATTATCGGTGGAGCCAAGAATTTGAAAATTGGGAGGCAAATCAATGATCTCGTCGCCATGGCTCATCCATACCGGGAACGATGGCGGCAGTCCCTTGAAAAGAGGCGACGACGGTTCATTTACGTGGAAAACGGCATGCCCGTATTCCCGCTTCTCGCCTCGGGTCACCCGGCCACCCAGTTGATGGGCAATAGCCTGGAAACCGTAGCATATGCCCAGTACCGGCAATCTCTTCTCATAAACCCATGGGGGTGGCATGGGTGAACCGGGATCGTATACGCTTGCGGGTCCGCCCGAAAGGATAATGCCTTTTGGATTGAGCGGTTCCACTTTTTCCCAGGGCGTATCCGAGGGCATCAGGGCGCTGAAGACCTGGCATTCCCTCACCCGCCGCGCGATAAGCATGTTGTACTGGGAACCGAAGTCCAGGACGAGGATGGACTCTTTTTCGATGGGCGGCGCATGTTTCGGCGCTGCCGCCGGCTCTTCGCCGACCTTGACCCTGGCTATTTCCAGGTAGGTGGAAACTTCAAGGTCGCCGGTAGTGGCAACGCGGTGGGTTTCCGTGGTTTTTTCTAATGTCCGGGAGGCCTGGAGTTCTTTGTTCTGGTCCATAGTGAATGTCAGGCGAAAAAGCGGGAACTAATATCACAGCTTACCACTGTGATATACTATCGTCAAGGTGTCCTGAAGGCCCCATGGAATCTAGATCGACCCTTGAACAAATCCGCGAAGCAATCAAGATCTTGAAGGGGGGTGGAGTGGTTGCTTTCCCCACTGATACGGTGTACGGGCTCGGGGCTGCCATCGGGTCAGCCCGGGCCGTTGAAAGAGTTTACGCCATCAAACAGCGGCCGGCTAATCTGGCTGTGCCGGTACTCATCCCCGGCGCGGAGGATATGACCACCGTTGCCATCGATATTTCACCATTGGCATGGTGCCTGGCCAAGCGCTTCTGGCCCGGGGCGTTGACCCTTATTTTGAAGCGTTCCGCAAACGTGCCCGGCGCCGTCGCCGCCGGGTCTGATACGGTAGGCGTTCGAGTTCCCGGCCACCCGGTGGCCCTGGCTCTTATCCAGGGCGCCGGCGAGCCGCTGACCGGCACCAGCGCCAATTTGAGCGGATTGCCCCCGGCAAGGACGGCTGCCGAGGTGCGCGCTCAACTCGGCCTGACCGTAGACTACGTTATCGACGCCGGGCCGCCGCCGGGAGGCATAGAATCGACTATTGTCGATGCCACCGGTACTGTTCCGATTATTGTCAGGGAGGGCGCCATAAAGCGGGCCGATATTGATCATGCCTGCCTGCAGCCGTCCTCCGAAAAAGGAGTCAACTGAACATGCGAATAGCGCTCGGCTGTGATCACCGGGGGTTGCCTTTGAAACAGGTGGTCATCAACCAATTGGCCCTGCATGGTCATCAGTACGAGGACATGGGCGCCTATGATGAGGCGCCGGTGGACTATCCCGACGTGGCCCGGCGCGTTGGCGAGGCGGTCGCCTCAGGCCATGTAGATTGCGGCATTTTGATGTGCGGCACAGGCGTCGGCATGAGCATAGCGGCCAACAAAATCAGGGGCATCAGGGCGGCTCTGTGTCGCGATGGCTTCACCGCCAGATTGTGCCGGGAGCATAACAATGCCAACGTGCTTTGCCTCGGTTCGTGGATCACTGGCCCGGGCCTGGCAGAAGATATAGTCCTGAGCTTCATAAACGCCTCTTTTGAGGGCGGCCGCCACCGGAAGCGGGTGGACAAGATCCGGGAGATGGAGGATATGGCCTGATCTGCGCCTCCCATGCCCTCTCTTTCATCTCCTCCACGGATATCCCGGGTGTTGCGTTCCCCGCGTATTCGGCCAGCGAACCGGCCGCGTCCCTCATCGGCCTTAACGTAACAACGTCGTTCGTCACTTCAAAATAGACGGTACTCGCACTCAGTTTTTCCCTGATCTTCTTTGGAATTGTCACCTGTCCTTTTCGCGTGATCTTGGCGGATGCGCTGGTCATGTCGCTATTGCCTTACCTCAATAATATGCATTACCTGTCTGGAATGTACAACTATTTAACCTTGTTGCCAAGTTCCTTCTAATGTCACCTATTCGCGTTGACTCGTGCTAGTTGGTGGTTTCCCGTGGCCCCTTCAATAATATATCGGCACCGGGATCCGCCGCTCGTATTCCGCCGACACGTAAATGGCCTGGCACGGGCATTTGATCTCGCATAGAAGGCAGGCCTGGCAGTCCCGCAGATACTTGATCAAGGGCTTGCCGGTAACCCTGTCCTCTCTGAGTACATCCATCGGACAGGCCTCGATGCAGATGCCGCAGGCATTGCAAAGGTGCAGATCGATTTTTCTGATACCCATGGCTTATTCCTTCACCGTGGCTGAATAACCCAGTTCTTTCAACCGCTGCCAGAAAGCATGCAGGATTGTTTCTTTCACCGGTTTCATGCGGTATTTCTCGACCGGCACCGGTTCGGTCCATACCTTCATCCCGGCGCCCTCCCGCCGGACATTGACATACTTCAACCAGTCGATGTTATCCATCTCCCGGTAATCTTCCCTGAGCCGCCCCAGGCGGCTCTCCTTTCTTGCCAATGCCGACCTGAGAAACATTTCGGCGCAGGTAGCCATGCTCCTGGTCTCGTTAGCCAGCATCAGGTAGTGAGGGTCGTAGGCCTGTATCAGGGGGATGAGATTGTCACGGACCGATTCTATCTCGGCGAGCGCCCTGCGCAACCTTCTTTCGTGCCGGATGATGCCGACATGGTAAGGATGAATGGCTTCCTGGATGGCGAGAATAACATGGTCGGGTTCAACTCCTTCCTCCCTGAAAAGCGGACCCATGGCATTCGTCTTGTGGTCTTCGACCTGGGTGCGGTCCACCCCGGCTCTATCTGTTTGCAGAGACTGAAGGGCGGCTGCCCGGCCGCCGATCACACCGCTGACGGCAGCCGCGGCCAGGCCACCACCTCCCTTCTGCGAGGAAGCATCCCCGATGGCATAAAGCCCGCTAACATTGCGGGACTGGTAGTCACGCCCGGTAATAAGCCCGCAGGGCATGGGCCTCGGTCCCTCGGGGGTGTATTCGATCAGTTTTACGAAACGGCCTTCCTTTAGAATCCCCGCCTTTTCGTATCTCATCATGGCATAGGGCACAGATTTCCACAGGGACTCTATTTTCTCTCCGGTAAAGTGGCGCATGTCCAGGTAGAGCGGCGGCGCCCTTCCCTCCATGGCCTCGACGCAGAATGACGGCGCCAGCCAGACAAAGGGCGCCCGTTCCGCCAGTTCTGGGAGATAGTTGTGCATGAACCGTTCGCCATTGGCGTTCAAGAAGAAGCCGCCAAGACCTACATACATATTGTTGCCCGGGCCAACCTCGAGCCTCGCACCGTAGGTGTTGTGGTGAGTCGAGTCGAACCCGGCCATCTCAGCCCCGGCCCGGTAGGCCATGGCATAGCCCTCTCCGGTATCATTGCGATGACCGGGCTGAATGGTCTTGAAGCGCGTCATCCCGGTGGCTATCACCGTCGCCCTCGACCTCAAGACTAAGAAGTCGCCGGTCCGCACATTGAAGCCTACCGCGCCGCCGGCGCTTCCTCCGCCCGTGAGCAGGTCCGTTACCATGACGCGGTCGAGGAACTTGACCCCGAGCTTGCGGGCATGATCGTTCAATGCCTTCATGGCCGGAATCCCGCCGCCATCGAGGAGCATGCCGCGATGGTAGCCGCGGCTGGCAGGACGCTTATATTCGCCGCCGGCAGTCTTGACGAACTTGACGCCCCATTTTTCCAGGCTCCGGAAAACATCGCCCGACTTGTTAAGGTAGTCCGTGATCTTTTCCTGGTCGCACAGGTAATCATCTTCCTCTACAGTGCTGGCGAAATAGCCGTCGAAATCGTCGGTCTCAGCGATGAAGCCGTCGTAACGGCCGCCGACCAGGGCGCTGGGACCGGTCTGGCCGGCGGTGGCCTTTTCTACAACCATCACCTCCAGGCCGGGAGCGGTTTCCCTGGCAGTTATGGCAAAGGTATGTCCGCCGATACCGCCTCCGATGACCAGAATATCGCAATCGATGATTGCGTCCGGGACTCTGGGACCCATAGTTTGTTTCCTCCGTACTGTGAAAATGGTGGCACAGGCCTCCGTGCCTGTGAAGGGTCCGACCGGCAAGAACGCCACCCGGCGCGTGCTGGCCGGGCCTCCTTGCCTGTAAGGCGGTGACCCTGGCCTGTGAGCCATTGTCTTTATACCACACTCCGGACAACACGTCATCTCTTTGCCGGCCTGGTCCGGCAAGCCGTTGCTCATTCCGCCCTTACTCTCCTAACTCCTATTTCCTAACCCGATTTCACGAATTTGCCACCTTTTCCCGTTGCATTTTATGACTGTTTTATTACTTGTCTACTAGAATCGGAATGGTTGAAATTAAAGGAGAAGAAGCGATGGCTACTGTGACCACTACCTCTACCGTTCCCGGACTGTTCGATACCACCATTCAAAAGACCAATATCTGGCTGAAAAACATCATGGATGAGATGGGCTGGAAGGACAGGCACCGGGCCTACCTGGCGCTGCGCGGTGTGTTACACTCGTTGCGTGACCGGCTGACCGTGGAGGAGGCGGTCGATCTCGGCGCCGAATTGCCGCTGCTGATCCGAGGGGTCTATTACGAGGGGTGGCGCCCGGCAGGGAAACCGGAGAAATTCAGCAAGTGCGAGTTCCTCGAAAATGTCGCCGGCTACTTCACTAATGAACCGGATGTCGACGCCGAGAAAATAGTAAAAGCCGTCTTCCGGGTGATGTCCAGGATGGTTGAGGCAGGCGAGATCAAGGACATAAAGGGTTCTCTGCCGAAAGAATTCGCCAGCCTCTGGGAGACGTAATCCCGTAGGGGCGAGCCAGGGGTGGGGGTGGCGGTGTGGTCGGGGCGGCTCGCCCGCCAGGTATGGCTTGCTGGGTCGGCGCCGGACGGCAAAAGGGCGACACAGTGCAGCGCGCCGGCGGGTGGCGGGCGAACCGCCCCCGCCCACCAACGCCCCACATTTGGTTCGCCTCTACAGCGCCAGGGGCGAGGGCACGCGCGGCACGCTGCTACAGCAGCTTCCCCCACTTTGACTCTACCTGCCGCAACAGCTCGCTACTGACCTTCACCTCGGGGGGGAACTCATTCATCCATTCGAAGGGCTTGCAGGCATCGATGATGGCCCGCGAGTTGAAGGCCGACTTGCTGGGCTGGTGAATGATCGGGTCAACCGAGCTGCTCCAGCACCTGCGGACGATGTCGATGTCTTTTAGCGGGTCTACCCGGGTACACATTGCCCACAGGACATCGTTGGTATCCGTCGGGTCTATGTCCTCGTCCACCACCACGATCCACCGCCCCATGAATCCCCCGCCCATGGCCAGTTGCGAAGCCAGGGTTGCCGTCTGTTTGGCATGGCCGGCATACCTCTGTTTTATGGAAACGATAATAAACTCTCGACCCCCGGCCTCGTTCAGCCACACACCCCTGATATCCGGCACGCCGCACTGCTCCAACTGGTTGTGCAGGAGGGCGGCGCGCAGGACGAACTGCTGATAGCTTGAATCGCTGGGCGCCCGGCCTGGAGGGGCGCCATAGATGATCGGCTCATTCCGGAAATAGACGCGCTCGACCTCCAGCACCGGCCGCTTCTGCACCCCGCTGACATAATAGCCAACCCATTCGCCGAAGGGACCTTCGTCTTCCAGTCTACCCGGCGGGCAGAAGCCGGCGAGGACTATTTCGCTGTCTGCGGGCATGGGCAGTCCGGTTGCCTCTTCGATGACCACCTTGACTCCTTCCCCCGTGATCGATCCGATCAAGTCGAATTCGGCTCCTGCCGGCAGCGGGAGAGAACCGGCAATCATGAACAATGGATGATGCCCGGCGGAGATCAGCATCGGGCACGGCTCGCCCCGGGCATGGTATTTGTCCATGTGCAGCCGGCCATGCTTGCCCATGGAGATGTGGAGAGGCACCACCTTCTTGTCGTGCAACATGCCGCGGTAGGTGCCCATGTTCACTATGCCGGTATCGGGGTCCCGGGTGATGACCGCGCTGCCGGTGGCGATGTATCGTCCGCCATCTTCCTCATGCCACTTCGGCGCCGGGAAATGGTACAGGTCGACCCTGTCCCCGGACATAACATTTTGAAAGACAGGGCCGTCCTTGACGGCGACCGGCTGGTATTTGTCTTTGCCTGCGTCCCACCCCGGCCAGCGACGCCTGATGTTTTCAATGAGATCTTTCTTGGAAAGATTGCCCTCCAGCCCCAGTGCCAGCCCCAGCCTGCCCGGCGACGACAGGGCGGTGGTCAGCACCCGCTGGCCCGGCTGGTGGCCTTTGATGCGGTCAAAAAGGAGGGCGCGGTTTGGAGACTTCTTCCAGTTCAGGGTGGTAACGGCGCCGATTTCCACATCCCAGCCGGCATTGTCTATGGTCCGGAGCTCACCGATCTGACCGACCTGTTCAAGCCATTGCCGTAAGTCTGATGCGGCCATACAATCTCCTTCTCATTTTGCCAGTACCACAGGCGT
>CAZFEA010000155.1:0-7803 GCA_964518085.1 uncultured Dehalococcoidia bacterium | reverse complement strand
ACCTTACAGCACAATGGGTCGTCTCCCTTTGAAAAAGGGAGAATGAGAGGGATTTAACCGGGGGATACAGGGGGTAAGGTTAAAAAAGATGGTCGCTAAAACCTTAATGGTGCAGGGGACCGCCTCCAACGTGGGCAAGAGCATCCTGGTGGCGGCGCTGTGCCGTATCCTGCGCCAGGACGGGTTCAACGTGGCGCCGTTTAAAGCCCAGAACATGGCGCTGAACTCCTTTGTCACCATTGACGGCGGTGAGATGGGGCGCGCCCAGGTGGTGCAGGCAGAGGCGGCCGGCATCATCCCGACGGTGGACATGAACCCCATCCTCCTCAAACCAGAGGCGGACAACCGCTCCCAGGTCATTGTACGGGGTAAGCCCTTCAAAACGCAATCGGCAGGAGAGTTTTACTCCCTGAAAGAGCAACTCTGGAGTGTAGTCGGCGACTCATTGCAGAGACTTCTCGCCGAATACGAGGCGGTTATCATCGAGGGCGCGGGCAGCCCGGCGGAGGTCAACCTGAAGGACAAAGACATCGTTAACATGAGGGTGGCGCGGTACTGCCAGTCGCCGGTGCTCCTGGTGGCGGACATTGACCAGGGGGGGGTCTTCGCTTCGATGGTCGGTACGCTCGAACTACTTGAGCCGGAAGAGCGGGCGCTGGTCAGGGGACTGGTCATCAACAAGTTCCGTGGCGACCTCTCTCTGCTTACCCCCGGACTGAAGTGGCTTGAGGCGAGGACGGGCATCCCGGTAATCGGGGTTATCCCGTATTACCATGACATCCACATTGCCGAGGAGGACTCGGTGCCGCTGGAAAGGCGGCGGAAGAAGGGGAAAGACAGTTACGTCCTTGACATCGCCGTCGTGCGCCTGCCCCACCTCTCCAACTTCGATGATTTCGACCCGCTGGAAAGGGAAACCGGAGTGCGGCTGCGCTATGTCGAGGTTACCGATGAGATGGGCACGCCCGACCTCATCATCCTGCCCGGCACCAAGAGCACCATCGCCGACCTCGAACACCTCCGGCGTACCGGCATGGCGGCCAAAGTCCTTGAAGCGGCGCAAAAGGGCGTGTCAATCATCGGTATCTGCGGCGGCTACCAGATGCTGGGGAAAACTATCCTCGACCCACGGCATGTCGAGAGCCGCCGTTCCCGTGTCCCCGGACTGGGACTCCTGCCGGTGACCACGTCTTTCCTTCCGGAGAAATCTACACGCCAGGTCAGGGGACACGTATTGCCAAATGAAGGCTTACTGCGACAGGCGTCAGGGCTTACCCTCACCGGTTACGAGATACACATGGGGCAGACCGTTAGTCGCGATAAGGCGCCTTTCCTGATTGAAGCCAGCTCCCCGGAGCCGTGCCGGTATACCGATGGCTGTCAAAGCGCGGACGGCAGGGTGCTCGGCACCTATCTCCACGGTCTGTTCCACAACCGCGCCCTGCGGCGTTCTGTCCTGACCACCCTGGCCAACGTCAAAGGGGTGAAGCTGTCCTTCACCGCTGACATCAGCTCGAAAGAGGAACAGTTCAATAAACTTGCCGACCTGGTCCGCGGCAACCTGGATATGGGGCTTATCTATCGCCTTACCGGCCTAAAAGGGTAAAGGGTTCCACTGGTATTTTTGTTCCCCTCATGTCATTGCCACTATCCGGGGAACTTGATATTATTGATTTGGGAACTTTGCTATGGCTATCATCAAGACGGAAAACCTGGTCAAGAAGTTCAAGGCGTTAATCGCGGTCGATGGCGTCAGCCTGGAGATAGAAGACGGCGAGTGCTTCGGGCTGCTGGGTCCCAATGGGGCCGGTAAGACATCGCTAATCCGGATGATAACCGGAGTCTCGCCGGCCACCAGCGGCCGCATCTGGGTAAACGGGAAAGACCTGGGCCGGTTTTCGCGAGAGGTTAAAGCCATCTTCGGCGTGGTGCCCCAGATGGATAACCTTGACCCGGACCTGACCGTCATCCAGAATTTGCTTACCTTTGCCCGCTACTTTGAAATACCCCGGGGGGAGGCAATCCGCCGCAGCGATGAAGTGCTGAGTCTTTTTCAGCTCGAGGAGAAGCGCAAGAGCCGCATCAGGGAGTTATCCGGGGGGATGAAACGGCGGCTGCTCATCGCCCGCGGCCTGATTAACCAGCCTAAAATTCTGGTTCTTGACGAGCCAACCATCGGTCTGGACCCGCAGACCAGGCACCTGATGTGGCATAAATTAAAGGACCTGAAGACCCGGGGCATCACTCAGCTCCTCTGTACGCAGAATATGGAGGAGGCGGCTCTCCTCTGCGACCGGGTAGCCATAATGCACCTGGGCAAAATCCTGGTTATTGACACCCCCGGGAGGCTCATCACCAGCTACATCGGCGAAAAACTCTGGGAGATTGAACTGCCTTCGGC
The DNA here is from genome assembly GCA_964518085.1 of uncultured Dehalococcoidia bacterium. GTDB lineage: Bacteria > Chloroflexota > Dehalococcoidia > JACQUA01 > JACQUA01 > JACQUA01. The sequence continues at coordinate 5,402 of CAZFEA010000155.1, read as the reverse complement.
CGAGCGGGAGAAGGTAATTAGAGAACTGGAGAGCCGCCGGATTGAATTCGAAGTGATGGACAGCGTGGTCAGGGTCTTCCATCTTGCCGATGATGAGCTGGCCAGAAGACTGCTGGGCAGGCCGAGATTAGCCACGCTGGAAGACGTTTTCTTCAAACTTACCGGGGGGTCACTGGTCGAATGAAGTTTTTCACCTGGCGCTCTTATCGCCTGTGGCAGCGCAACCGGGATGTCTTTCTGCGCCTCTGGCGTTCAGAGGTCCCCGGTTTCACCATTGAGCCGGTTATTATCCTGCTCGCCTTCGGCGTGGGGCTGGGCACCTATGTTGCCGTGGGTGGTTCGAGCTACATGGAGTTTATTGCCCCGGGTATAGTCGCCGCCTACGGCATGTTCGCCGCCATCTTCGAATGTACCTACGGCACTTACACGCGGATGGAGTACCAGAATACCTTTGACGCTATCCTGGCGACGCCGCTCAACGCCGAGGATATTATTGCCGGTGAAATCTTCTGGGGAGCGACCCGGGCGACGATGACCTCAACTGCCATCCTGGTGATTGCCGCCGCTTTCGGTTTAGTCCGTTCACCCTGGGCGCTGGCTATCCCCCTGGTCTCATTTCTGCAGGGCATAATGTTTTCGGCCATGGCCATGCTCTTCACCTCGGTGGTCCCGGCAATTTACACCTTTAACTATTTTTATACACTATTCATTAACCCGATGTTCTTCGTCGGCGGTGTATTTTTCCCCATCGCCTCCTTTCCCCAGATACTGCAGAGCCTTAGCTGGATAGCGCCCTTGACCCCGGCCGTTCACCTTACCCGCTCGCTGTTTTCCGGAAATTTTGAGCCTAACCCGTTTCTGGCGGCGGGTCTGGTTACCGGCTATTCGGTGGTGTTCTTTGCCATCGCCATGGTTACCATGCAGCGAAGATTGACCAGATGAGTCCCCGCGGTTTACGGAGACCCGCCCCGGATTTCCCCGGTGCGCAGGTTAACCAAGGGGACAGCGGTCGCATTCACCCTGGCTGCAGAAGGTTTTATAGATATGGAGTAACCCCTGCTGCCGGCGTGCCGAATTGACCGGGCCGGCATTTGAAGGACCGTCCAGCCCGAATTGCTGCCGCATATGCTTTTCCACGGCATTCACCGCCAGCCCGGGATAGCGATGATAAAGCTTTATGGCTTTTTCAGCCAGGGATGATTCGGAGGTAAGCCTGCCCAGAGCCAGGGTAAAGGGCAGTAGCACGTTCACGACGATATCCGCCGCCCGCGTGTCTCCGATAAGGGCCGTCACCGGCCGCGGGCTGGGGAGGCCGGGGGCGAAATGGTCTGCCCAGTAGCCATCGGTGGTGACAGTTAGCAGCTCTTCCAGGCCCCTTCCCGGGTCGGCCGGGGCTTCCCTGAGCCTGATAACCGCCTCTTCGAGGATTCCTTTTCCCCGATAGCGGAGCAAGAGATAGCCCATTCCCGCCAGACGTCTTTGCGGCAGGTTGATTGGCCTGACTTTGAACAGATGCCAGTCACTCTCTGACATTACCCCCGCCTGGCGCGAAGCCGCCCATTCCCTTTCCAGCTCCCCTACCCACCGGTCAGCCTTGGTTGGTGAAGGATGGTTGGAACGCTGCGATGGCAGCAGGCCGGCCGTGCCCAGCAGCCTGGCCTGCAATTGGATGAGGCATTCCTCGTCCGACCTTCCGTCATGAATCACGGACTCCAGGACACTAAGGGGTAATCTCCGGGCCAGTTCCAGGCAGGGCAGCTTATTCTTGGCGTAACCGAGGGCTTCCATTATCCCCTCATAAAGAGACTGCGGTGCTCCCGCTTGCACCAGGTCTCTCTGAAACCTGGTGGCCTTGGCCAGAAACCTTGCCTCTCCGGCATTATCCAGAAACTCGCCAATATTACGTCTGTCAGGCGGCGCCGCGGTCCGCTGACAGGGGCGTCTGGCCGGCGTCTGACGCCACTCAGGCGTCGTCAGGTACTTGTCCAGGGCGAGGACCGAAACGTTTTCCCCGTTTTGAAGGCCGGTCGCCTCCCCGGTATCGTGAGAGAACACGACATGAAGGATTACCCGGTTATAGGCTGGCTCACGGTGATGACGGTGGGCCCGCCAGTTACTGGACTTAACATGGACTTCAATATCTCCCTTCACCAGTCCCCGGCTGGTCTCAATAACCGCATCCCGCAGGTCAGCACCACGGTCATCATTGATTCTCCCCGGATAGATTACCCTGACCGGCTCACCATCCTCGGTTACCAGGCTTTTATCCAGCAACTGATGCCGCCAAATATTAACCAGGGCGTTCTCGGATATTTTAGTCATTCAGGGTAATTATACACGGTAACGTGTATTCTGTCAAGGCCTCGGCGCAGAGGGCGTAGCCCCCTCTCTAAGACCCCTGGCTGATTACCATTGAACAAACCCGGGGATGTTAACGCGCGCGTACATCCGCTCATTCCCTGACATGGCGGCCTCACCAGTACCCTGATTATAGCAGAAATTCGGGGCAGTTCGCAGACAAAAGGGCCGGGTTCACCAATCCCCGCTAATGGTGTTCGTGTTCGTGCTCTTTTTCTGCCGGCCCCACCACCAGCTTGCAGAAGACATCGTTGGCGCCGCAGGCCTCGCACTCCATCTGGAGGGTACTGTGCTCAATGTGGAATGACTTGAGCACATCTTCAACCTTCTGGCGGATGTCGCCCGCCTGACTGGTCAGCAGGTCGTCAATCAGCACGTGGCAGCTCATGGCGTGTATCTGCGGTGAGATGCTCCAGACATGGACGTCATGCACTTCCCTGACCCCGTAGATATGAGTAAGGGCATCAATCATACCGGCCACATTCACCTGCTGCGGGGCGGCCTCCAGGAGGACGCGCATACCCTCCTTAAAGACGCGCCAGGCGCCCAGGGCGATGGTAACCCCGATGAGCGCGCTGAGAATCGGGTCGACGACAAACCATCCGGTGAACATGATAATGATACCACCCACAATCACGCCCACTGACGCCAGGGCATCGCCGCAGACGTGCCAGAAGGCGCTGCGTACGTTAATGTTTTCCGGATGCTCACCGTGTAGCCAGTAGGCGACAAAAATATTGACGGCAAGACCGACCACCGCCACCGCGGACATGAGCAGACTATTGACCTCCGGCGGTTCCTGCCAGCGCCGGTAGGCTTCATAGAAGATGACGGCGGCAATGGCAAAAATGCTGACGGTGTTGACCACGGCCACGATGACCCCGACCCGGTGGTAGCCGAAGGTCATACGGACGCTGGACGGGCGCTCAAGTTGCCTGACGGCGTACCAGCTTAAGCTGAGGGCGATAACGTCAGTAAAGACGTGGCCGGCATCGCTGAGCAGGGCCAGGCTATTGGACATTAAGCCGCCGATGACCTCCACCACCATAATCAGCCCGGTCAGGATAACGCCGTATTTGAGCTTGCCGTGTACCGTCAGGCGGTGGCGGGGCACCGGGGCGCATTCAGCCATTTTGAGTACTCTCCATTATTTGCTTGAGGGCCCGGGAATATGCCTCAAGGGTACGGGAATCAAAGAGGACAAACACCACTTCTTTAATCGAAGTGACCCTCTCCTTAAGCAAGGAGCTGACCGCTTCCAGCGCCACCCTTGCCGCCTTATCCACCGGGTAGCCATAGGCGCCGGTGCTGATTGAGGGGAAAGCGATACTGCCGAGGCGCTTCTCGGCGGCCAGCCTCAAGCTCTGGCGGTAGGCGCTCTCCAGCAGTCCGGCTTCGCCCCTATCGCCGCCCTGCCAGACCGGGCCGACGGTATGGATGACGTATTTCGCTCTAAGGTTACCGCCGGTGGTGATTACCGCCTGGCCGGTGGGCAAACGTCCCTGCCTGGAGACAATCTGCTGGCACTCTTCCAGGATGGCCGGGCCTCCGGCCCGGTGGATTGCCCCGTCCACGCCCCCGCCCCCCATCAGGCTGGAGTTGGCCGCGTTGACGATTGCCGCGGCGGCCTGTTCCGTGATGTCGCCCCTGATTATGGAGAGCCTGGTTTGGTTGATAGTTATCTCCATACTATCTATCATATCACAGAGATTACCTGGGAAATAAGTCTGAAGGACACCGTCACTGGGAGCCATCCGCCGAAGCTTCAGCGTGGACGAAGGCGAAGCAATCTTTCCGGCATAGAGATTGCCTCGTCGGCGGCGCCGCCTCGCATGGCATTCGACTTGCAGGCTTCAAGGCGCTCGCCGTAAAGACTCGAAGCTACCGCTTACCGTGCAGGTAGTCAATCGCCCACCGGATAGCCTCTTCATCCTTAAGCTCAAGCTTAATGTCCGGCTCGATGCCTTTACCCTCGATAAGCCGTCCGTTCGGGGTGAGCCAGCGGGCGGTGGTGATGTATATGCCCGAGCCGTCGCTCAAGGGGCGCAGGACGTTAACGCTGCCTTTGCCAAAGGTCTGCGTGCCGGCAATAACGGCGCGGCGATGGTCCTGCAGGGCGCCGGACAGCACCTCGCTGCCGCTGGCGCTAAAATTATCGGTCAGGACCACCACCGGCAGGTCAGTAGTCGTATTGCTAGGCTTGGCTTCCCTGGTCGTAAGCTGCTGCTGGTTACTCCGCACCTGAACGACGATGCCTTCGCTCAAGAAGTGGCTGGCGACGTCAATTACCGCTTCGAGCAGCCCGCCGGGATTGCTCCGCAGGTCAAGGACGATGCCCTTGGCTCCCTTTGTCCCCTGAAGAGCGACGGTTACCTCGGCGCTGGTGCGTTCGGAGAAATGATTGATATTAATATAGGCAATATCCTCCTTCATCTCATAACTGACGCTGACCACCTCCACCCTGGCCCTGATTATCTCAATCTCCACGGGTTTAGGGTCATCGAGATGAAGGACGAGGAGCTTAACCGCCGTCCCCCGCGGGCCGCGAATACTGAGGACGGCCGTCTCCAGGCTGAGACCCTCGGTTGATTTACCGTTTATTTCCAGGATTACATCGCCCGATTTGATGCCGGCTTTAGCCGCCGGTGAATCGGGCATGGGGGCGATAATGGTCAGCTTCCCTTCCCTGAGTGCGACCGTAGCGCCGATACCGTCAAACTGGCCCCCCAGGCTGCTGGTGCTCAGTTTATAGTTTTCCGGGTCCAGGTATGAGGTATAGGGGTCGTTTAGCTCTTTGAGCATACCTTCGATGGCGGCCCGGCTCAGCGCCCTGGCGTCAAGCCTGGTCTGGTCCACGTAGTCGCTGAAAATGATATTCCACGCCTCATTTATGGTCGTCACGCCGCTGGCGGGTGGCTGGGCAACCCGGCCGCTGGCCGCGCAGCCGCCGGCGAAGCTGAAGGCGACGACGGCAACGAGTGAGACAATTATATCTTTATTGATATTTATACAGTCCATCATAAATCTCGATTGTATTTCCAACA
>CAZFEA010000154.1:0-7815 GCA_964518085.1 uncultured Dehalococcoidia bacterium | reverse complement strand
CCTCGTCCAGGGCGACAAGGCCGCCGAGCACCTTGACGATGTAAGTGTGAGAGTGGGCTTCTAGCGCTATGGCCGGGTGCAGGGTGGGGGGCGGGACATCAAATATGGTCAACGCCTCGTTCCGCTTTATACCGAAGGGCGAAGGCTCTTCCAGCCTGAAGCTGTACAGGATTTCATCGATAGTTTTGACATTGGCCTCAAAGTCGGCCCTGGGAGCGATGGCATATACCTGGAAGGCCTGGGAACCACGCAGCAAGAAGAGCATCTTCCCCTTGAGGTTGGCATTGTCGCTTACCCAGGTGAATACCGCCTCACGGGCAAGCTGGTCGCCAACGGTGACATCCTTTTCGGATTCGATGGTAAAACGAGTCAAGGCCTGTTTGATCCCGCCCAGATAAGTTTCGACATATTTTTCCAGGGTCGGCGCGTCAAGGGAGGGATTTATGTCTACCTGGACTATGGGGAAAGCCTCCATCTGGTTGATCCGGACCACGGGCGTACGGACACCGGTTTCCTCGGATAGCCAGGCGTGAGGGAAGCGGACCACAAACCCGAAGCTAGCATTGCGGTAAACCCCCGGTTCCGCTTTGGGCGCGGCTGTCGGCGTCCGCTGGGGGACGGGGGACGGTTTTGGCGGAGCCGGCGACGGCGATGGTTTTGCCGGGACAGCAGGCGCCGGCAACGCAGGTGCAGCCGGCGTCGCAGGTTCGGCGACCGGCGAGGGTGTTACCACCGGCCCCGGAGTGGCCGGGGCAGGCGTTTCCACCCGCTGGCATGCCGCATAAGGCATCACCAGGGCCAGCGCCATTAATAATATAACTACCATGCGGTATCGGTTATACATCGAATGTGCTCCTTTTAGGGCAACTGGTCCCCTCTCCCTTGACGGGAGAGGGTCAGGGTGAGGGTGACTCTCCGAGAATGGGGAGGGTGACCGATATCAAATCATTTTTCGAACGAGGCGCTACAATAGCTTCCTCGCCTTCATGCTGAGGAAATCATCATCGGTTACGATTATATGGTCCAGGACTTCGATGCGGAGCAGTTTGCCGGCATCTACCAGCCGTCGCGTTATCTCTATGTCATCCTGGGACGGCTGAGTGTCTCCGGACGGGTGATTGTGAAGGAAGACGACGCTGGCCGCCGAGGCCCTGATGGCGCCGCGAAAGGCCTCGCGAGGATGCACCTGGCTGGAATCCAGTATGCCGATGGTAACCGTATCTTTGTTGATCGGCCGGTTGCGGCTGTCCAGGTAAATGGACATGAACTGTTCCTGGTTCTTGCCGACAAGCTGCTTCTTTACCAGGGCCACGGCATCCTCGGGGCTTCTAATGGGCGTCTTGGATTCCAGGTCTGATGAGTACTGCAGTCTCTTGCCGATTTCCAGGGCGGCCTTAATTTGCGCCGCTTTGGCCGGGCCGACTCCTCTCAGGTCGCATAACTCCTCCAGAGGGGCATCTGCCAGGGCACGAAACGTAGGGTACCGGGCTACAAGGTTGCTCGCCGTGGCCACAACCGACTCGCCTTTGATTCCCCTCCCCAGCAAGACTGCCAGCAGTTCCCAACTGGTCAGGGCATCAACCCCCAGCTTGGCCAGCCGTTCCCGGGGCCGGTCCTCCAGTGGCATGTCGCGCACCGCAAAAGGCCTGTACTCCAAGGCTCAGCCATTCACTCCGGCGAAGCCGGGCCAAAAACTACCAGGGGAAATACCGGCGCCACTGCCCGAGAGGGCAAGGAGGGGGACCGGCAACGGCGCCGCGCCCAGAGCCAGCCGGGCCTTGGCCCCGATGCTGGCGCGCCAGGCGGCATCCAGCCCGTCGTAGTCGAAGCCGTAAACCTGTTTCAGGCCTTCCTCGGCGGCAATGCCTTTCCGGAACAACCCCAGGTATTGCAGCATCCGGTCTTTGCCATACTTCTCAATCAGAAACCGGACCACGCTATCGGCCTGGCCGTAGGCCAGCAGGGCTTCATCGGTGCCGGCCGGAAAGGAACCGGCCAGCGACTTGATGGAAAACAGCTTGTCCTGTCTGACCGCCAGTTGCAGGCGGCCTTTTCTGTCGGAGTCAGGCGTCCCTTCGGCATATTGGGCCAGTCCTTCGTTAAGCCAGGTGGGCATTCCAACCCCGTAAGAGTTAAAAGTAACCTGGAACGATACCAGATGGCCCAGCTCATGGGCCACGGTCTTCTTGCCGAACTCGATGCTGGCCCGGTCCGTAGCCACCCCGATGGCAACGATGCCATACTCGGTAAAGGCCACGCCGCCGGTCCATTCCTGGGGGAACACAAGGGCCGAGCGCAGGGCTTCATAGGTTGGATAAACGTAGACCTTGACCGGCCTGGTTAACCTGGAGCCGGTATCGTCGGCCAATCGCTTCAAGGCATCCTGGGCGGCATCCATCAACGTTTGCCCATAGGCCGCGCTGCCGTCGTACCAGTATATATTGACATCGCCGACGGTCAATAGAGACGCGCCGTCGAAGCGCGGATCATGGTAAAGGAAAGTCTTTTTCTCAGTGCGGATGCGCTTTCCACCCGTGTCCACCAGCCATTCCCAGCTAACCTCGGCGCCACCCGGTATGCCGCCCTTGCGCTGGTCCCAAACCCACTCGACATCCGCTTCCCTGGACGGCGTGAAATTGACCCTGACTTCGTTCACTACCGGCGCCACGGTAATCTTGTTAACATTGTAGCTCAGGGTGATCCGGTTGATATTCTCGCTGCTCTGGGCGCGGAGCTTGAATGACAGGGCCCTGGGGAAATCCGCCGAAACCCTGTTGTCCGTCACCTCTAGGCTGGCGTCTCCCGCCGGGGGCGCGGCGGTGCGGCCTGGAGGCGGCGCCGGGGTGCCAGTCTGCGCCGGACGGGGCGTAGTTGCTTGCGGCGGCTGCGGCGTTACCTGGGGAGATGCCGGGGTGGCAGTCTCGACGGGCCGGGGCGTGGCAGTCTGGGCCGGGGGTTGGAGACAGGCTGTCAGACCTGTCAATAACAGCACTATCGAAATTAGACCCGCCAGGAGCCTGGTTTTCATGGTGTACCTCTACTTCTCTTTCCCCACCTTGAAGTGCAAATAGGCGTCTATGAAACTATTCAAGTCGCCATCCAGGACGGCGGCGGGGTTGCTGGTTTCGTGCCCGGTCCTGTGGTCTTTTACCAGTTTATAGGGATGCAGCACATAACTTCGGATCTGGTTTCCCCAGCCCATTTCCACCCTTTCCCCCTTCAGTTTGGCCATCTCCTCAGCCTTCCGGGTCATTTCTCTCTCCAGCAAACGGGCTTCCAGGATGCGCAGCGCAATATCCTTGTTCTGAAACTGGGACCGCTCGCTCTGGTAACTTACAACGATGCCGGTGGGGATATGGGTAACCCTGACCGCGGTACTGGTCTTTTGCATGTGCTGGCCTCCGGGACCCGAAGCCCGGAAGGTATCAACCCTGATTTCGTCAGGGTTGATCTTGATATCTACATCTTTCTCCGGTTCCGGCATTACCTCGACCAGGGCAAACGAGGTATGGCGCGCGTGGTCTGAATCATAGGGGGACAGGCGCACCAGGCGATGAACGCCGCGTTCCGAAAACAAACGGCCATAAGCATGATCGCCCCGGGCTATGACCGTGGCGCTCTTTATGCCCGCTTCCTCGCCGGCAGATGTTTCCAGCACCTCCGCCTCGTAATGCTCCCTTTCCGCCCAGCGCAAATACATCCGGAGCAGCATCTGCGCCCAGTCCTGGGACTCGGTGCCGCCGGCCCCGGCATGAATGCTGATAATGGCATTCCTGCTGTCATATTTGCCGCTGAAAACCAGGTTGCGTTCGAGTTTGTCCACCCTGGCCATCACCTGCCCCGTTTCCGAACGCAGTTCCTCTTCCAGCGAGTTGTCCCCCGCCCGCACACTTTCCCGGGCGAGATCAAGCAGCGAGGCGGTCTTCAGTTTAGCTTCCTGCCATGCGCCGACAAGGTCCTTGATTTCCGCCAGTTGCCGCAACAGGCTTTGCGCCCTTGCCTGGTTCTGCCACAGGTCCGCCTGGGAGGTCTGGTCTTCTAGGGTAGCGATTTCCTTTTGTTTGGCAGGGAGGTCAAAGACGCACCATGACGGCATCAATTTTTTCTTTGAGCGAGGTCAGGCTTTCGATAATATCTTGCATATTTGTAAATCTCCATTCAGAGACGATTTCCCCCGGGAAAATGACCGGTACCACAGGCGACCCCGCCTGCGAGACATCGCTTCCGATCACACGTTGTGAGCATAACTCATGGGCGTGTGTGCTCAAGTACGACTCATGCCGGAAACGTTAGCTAAATTGTATCTTAAGCCGGACGCAAAAACAATTTTGCGAGTCTGTGGGTAACGTGAAGTCTTTTGTGTAAGATCCTTACTTATGGCAGCCACCGCATCGTGCACCAGTTAAGGAGGCATGGCATGGTTATCGGGCAGTAACCTGTCCACCGGTTAATGAGGCTGGCAAATAGGTGGTTGACAGTTCAAGCACCCATTTTCGTACGTCACCAACATCTTCAATAGCTTCGATTTCTTGAATGATTCTATCTTTGTGACAAAGTATGAAAACGAGGATTTGGTTTAACGGATCCTTTACAGAAATCAAATGGCCGGGAGGAGTCAAAGAATATTTCTTTGAGCTTCTACCATTCATCGTCCCCGGTATCTGTAGTTCACCTCTTCATCGGTTATATTGTGTCTGCTCATCAATTCTTCAGTCATATGGTCAAATTGCGAGGTCTCACCCTTTAATACCCGTAGCGCGGAAGACTCCGTAGCTATTTTTTCTGGGTCGCTCGACCCAATAGCGTCCTTCATACGTGTCAGAGCGGCGCTGACCCGGTCCAGACAGATGAAAGCAGCCCTGAGAACCGCCCGGAACCAGAAGAATTTATGCTTGTACCAAATCTTGTTTATTGTCTCTTGAATTGACTTAATCTCCGCCATGCCATTAGTGAGCGCACCAGAGTAAGCCTGAACCTCTGCCAGGCGTGTATCGCTGTTGAAACCAGGCATCGAGGAGATGACTGAATCGAGGACCCTATGAAGTTCTAAGGCGTTTAAGTCGCGGAGCGCGGCAACAGCAATCGGTCTTGTAAGGGTTTCAGGCATGACTAATATCTCCTGATGATGAAACAGGTGGCGCCGAGAGATTGTGCCTTCGACACGAAATTGAAGGAAAGGTACCAATTCGGGCGCGACATCCATCTCGAAGATGATGGCCTGTCCGGGAAAGAGAACCTCTCCACGTGATGTCTCATCAGGAGTGACATCGGGAAAGTCCTGGCCATGGATCCGCCGGAATCGCGTCTGGAGAAGTCCTTTGAATTTGTCGTCTTGCTCCCACGGCAGCCGCTGCATCCCTGGCGGTCCATCTGGGTTCACCGCGTGCACTGACATTTGATGAGGCGAAATATTCCCTGCTTCTCCGAGTGAGCCTACGCTCAGTCCGACCCCCGTGAAAACGATTCTTGGCCATTCTAAACTGGTGGGAGATGCGTTGCTGACAGTGACCTTGACTTTGGTAAATGTCTGCCGTCGTGCCGTCTCTTTCGATGTCGATTCAAAGCTGCTTAGTTCTATCTGGGTTTTAAGATAGCCTTGAAATTGGCTGAGGAAATCCGGGCAAGAATTGTTTGCCTGGTTCTCCGACAACGTAGTCATTGCACCCTCCTTCGTATAATCTTAATACGGTGTCATTTCTCAGGCTAATTCGACCAGCCGTTCTCAAATAATTTCACCACCTGTTTCTCGACTAATTGACCCACCCCTGAGTGCTCGTTGAGCAAGATATTACATGGTCTGCAACTCCCTGGCAAGACTGAGAGTGGGGCAGAGCATGGAACGGTAGCTTTTGCCGGTGATGGGCCCGGCTGAGAAGGCGGTCTAAGGCCCTTTCGGCGATGACTGGATTGGGGAAGATGGCTGCGGGGTGGCGGAACTCAGGGTCGCTGCCTGGTGCGCCAGGCGGGCCGGCTCGGGAAGGCGGTACCGCCGGCAGCACTTCAAAGTCCATTCGATGGCCCCGGCAAGGTCAATTCTGTGCCCGATGGAAATGAAAAGCGGTTTCACCCCGGTCCGGGTACGCACAACGGCCCCGATTACCTCACCCCCATCGGTCAAATAGGAAAAACTTCCAGCTTCCGGGCCGGGCGGCTCAAACTCACCGATCAACCGCGATTTGGCGCAGCCGATGGTTGGTTTGTCCAGCAGCAGTCCCAAATGGGAGGCGATTCCCAGGCGCCTGGGATGGGCCAGCCCCTGCCCGTCCACCAGCACCAGGTCCGGCTCGGTCTTCAGCTTTTCCCAGGCTTTGAGGATAACCGGGATTTCCCTGAACGAAAGCAGGCCCGGAACATACGGGAAATTGGTCTCCGATTGCACCGTCGAGACCTCGACAATCCCGAACCCGGGGTAGGAAACAACGACGATGGCCCCCCAGGCGGGGGCCAGTTTTCTGGTGCTATGGATGTCGGCCGCGGCCACGTAGCGCACCTCACCAAGCTGGTTGCCGGTCATCACCTGGGACCGGAGGCGTTCCTGTATCTGCCGCGCCTCCGCAGCAGTGACGTCCCAGTTGTGTAGCTGGTTGAATCTCATATGAAAATCAAAAAGCAAAATGCAAAATGCAAGATGACAAAGCAAAATGAAAATCTCGTCTCCCCCTTTGAAAAAGGGGAACTAAGGGGGATTTAAGAAACAGGCAAAATCCCCTTGTATCCCCCTTTTGCGAAAGGGGGAGGTAAACTGGGTCTCCTCGTGACGATAGGCCATTTTCACACTTCATGGTGCTCGCTCGCGAGCATGGACGATTCATTCGTGTCCATCCGCCTTCATTCGCGTTCATTCGCGTTCATTCGTGGTTAATTACCGCGGGGGGTATGAGGAGGTCTTTTTTTGAGATCTTCAACCCGTCTCCGGTCATAGGGAAGCTTTCCCTGATTTCCAGCCTTGACGGCATCTTGTATTCGGCAAGACCCTGCGACCTTAAATAATCGATCATCTGCTCGTACGACAGGCGATCTCCTGGCTTCAAGACGGCAAAGGCCACACAGACCTGGCCATTTCCCGCCGCCAGGCCGACAACGGCGGCGCTCTGCAGGGCCGGATGTGACAACAGGGCATTCTCGACCTCCGCCGGATATACCGGACTACCCCGGCAGGTCAGCACATCCTTTATCCTCCCCAGGACACGGATGTTGCCATCTTTATCGAACTGCCCAGCATCCCCGGTCCGGAACCAACCCGCCAGTCCCCGCTTGCCCCACCGTTCGATCATGGCGCTGGTATATCGGACCGGTTTCACTTAATCTCCTTCTATTGACAGTTCAAGCGATTGTGGCGCATAATAGTTATTGCGTTTTAGGCTTGCCCGGCCTGATCCTCGTTAGTATTTTGTGGCTAAGTTAGGAATTCTCAAAGAAATGGTAAAAATTCGTCTCAGAAGAACCGGCGCCAAGAAAAAACCAAGCTACAGAGTAGTTGTAGCCGATTCTCGCGCACCCAGGGATGGGGCTTTTATCGAGATCATAGGTCATTATAACCCTTTGACCGACCCGCCGACCATTGTCATCGAAAAAGACAAGGCCCTGGCCTGGATAGGAAAGGGCGCCCAGCCAACTGAGACGACGGCAAGATTGCTTTCCAAAGTGGGCGTCATAGATGCCTCGTCGCTGCCTGCTCCCCGGCAAGCGGTTACCCAGGAAAAACCCCGAGCCGCCAAAGAACCTGAACCTGAAACCGAGGAGAAAAAATGAAAGAACTTATCGAGTACATCGCCAAATCCGTCGTCAATGCCCCTGATCAGGTGGTAGTAACGG
>CAZFEA010000153.1:0-7913 GCA_964518085.1 uncultured Dehalococcoidia bacterium | reverse complement strand
AGCGGGGCGCCGGCGCGGGCCATATCCACCACAATCCGTGATGCCAGGGCAATACCGACCGGGTATTCTCCCCGTGCAACCCATTCGGCCTGGAGTCTAGAGTCCCTGGTAATTCTCGGCTCTTGCCGGGCAAGGTCACGCAGAAAGCTTTCACCTGTGCCATCCGGATATATTTTGGTGAGTAAGAGCGTAACCCAGGAGTTGGCCGTGCCTCCGAGAGTCGGATCAGAAAACGTCATCTTGCCTTTGAACCGAGGATCGAGCAGGTCTTTATAGGAACGGATGTCTGCCGGGGCGATCTGATTGCTGTTAACAACGAGGAGCTGGTTGACCCCCAAAGTCAGCGGAATCACCTTTCGGTCACGGTCCAAAAAAGGCAATTTGCCGCCAGGCCAGGCGGCCTGGAGCAACACCTCCGGCAAAAGGATAAGGGACTCCAGGGTGTCGAGCACTCCCTCGGGTTTGACATTAGACAGGAAAGTGTTGGCGCCAAACAGCAGCACGTCGGCAGATGGAATGCCAGCTTTCCATTCAGACAGAAACCTCGCAGACACCTCCTGGCCCCGGCCGGTGAGAAATTCCAATTCGAGGTCGAATTCCTGCCTGGCAGCCGCAGTAAGGGCCTTCCTCAGTTCTGGCGGCGCTTCCCCGTAAATCATGACCTTTCCCTCTTTCTTTGCCGCCGCCAGATGGGACTGCCAAGCTGTCGACCAAGCCGGACGGGCCACGGATGAATCAACAGGCGCCGGAGCGGTCAGAGTGGCAACCGGGACCTCCGTTTTCGGCTGGCAACCTATCGAGGCGACCGTCAGGCAAAAGAGAAGCGAAAACAAGCTGGACCTGTTCTTCACCTGCCCCTCCCTGTCTTATCAGATTGGGATCGCCCCGTGACTGGCGTACTTGCCCCAAGTTTCGCGATCACTTCGTCTACGGTAGATACATCGGCGACCCCAAGGGCCAGATTCGTTAGAAAAAGATCCTGGACTTGTTCATGGGCAAAAAAACCCCACCCCAGGTCAGGCAAATCCATCGCGGCCGTGGCATCACTGAGAAACACTACACGGAAATCCCTGCACTGGGCTTCCCTCGCGGTCAGGTAACAGGCGTAGTTGGTGGCCACGCCAGCAATAATGACCGAATCAATCCCAGCGGCCTTCAACCTTTCTTCCAGCCGGGACCCATGGAACGCACTGTAGCTATGTTTCTCGACTATGACGTCGCTAGCCTTGGGACTGATCTCAGCGAAAATCTTGAGGCCCGCCGACCCCGGCTTCATGGCGCCGTCCTTGAGCTCCAACCAGAAGTCTTCCATATGCCCTGTACTTTGCTCATGAACGTAGACCGTGTACAGAACGGGGATTGCCAAACTGCGACAGTGCGCCAGGAGCCTTTTGAGCCCGGGGATGCACTCACGGGCCCAAGCCATTTCGCAGACGGCGCCAGACATCAGGAAATCATTGGTCATGTCGAGAATGATCAGGGCGGTTTTCCCGGGGTCCAGCTCATATTTAATTCTCGTTGTCCGCAACGGTCTGGCCAAAGTGTCCCTCGGTCCCACTAAGACAATTGGTAGTCGTGAATGGGTTTCTCGCCCTTCAAAGTCACTTCCGTTCCCAGAAGCGTCAGACAACCAGGACAATAGAATTGCCACAGATTAAATCTATCGTAAATACGGTAGGGATTGACCCACGGCCCAGCCTCGTTCAAGGGACCTTCATGCTGGAGAACATGGTCCTTGTAGTTTTCACCGGCCGCGCAAATGGCAAGTCCGCACTTGCACCGTATGATCTTCCCGTCTTTGGTCTGGGCAACCTGGAGATATTCATTCAACCTCCCAACTAGACCCGCCTCTCTTGCCATACCCAGAGCCGGTCCAGCCTGCTTGCTCGACTTTGCCCGCTCCTCCCTGATGGCTTTCCTCTTGCTCAGAGTCTTCTCCTTGTCGAGGTTATTCGTCGGTGAATCGATGATTACGCCATACAGTTTCTCGGCCCATTCGATGCTGACCATTTGGTTGACCACGTCCTGCAGCACGCGTTGAGGCTCCCGCTCCAGCGGGTCGCCGTAGCCGCCGCCTCCGGCCATGATGGCATTAAAAACATCCCCCTTGTTTTGAGAGGTGACTGCAAACCCGATACTGGGCTGCAACTCGCCCCCCAACTCATTCATGGTCGTCGGCAAATGGCCATCCTTTACGAGATCCCACACATTCGTCTCCCGTTTCATAGCAATGGGATTGCAACTGCCTGGAAATGCTCCTGAAATCCCCGGGGCCTCCGGCTGCTCAATGCCGTGAGCATGAACAGTTTTCTGCCATATGGCATCCACCATATAGGGTGTCCAAAGCATGCTTAGCCCGGCACCGCCCCTGAATTTTCCGGCGCCGCCCCCATCGGTCTGTTGTTTCCGGTGCAGATAAAGCAGTGGGTACACAAACTCATAACTTTCGATGTTCGCCAGGGCGCAGCCCACGCCCTGCATAGTGCCTCCAGTGTCGATACCGTCACGGTTCGATCTGGCACCGCCCCCCTGGGCCATGCAGTCGAGCAGGGCAGTCCCAAACATTCGTCCGTACTGGTCGATGCCGAAGAGGTCCTCGACAAAAACCGATCCCGACCACGGACTTTGGAAACTCTCGGCCATTTTTTCGCTCCCGGCCATCATCTTCGAGACGCAGGAACAGACAACGGTGACCGTTGCCTGATAGGCAGAAGTGGTAGCCTTTGACACCCCCGCCGGGTACTGAGCGTTGTTTACCGTGCCCGGTTCGGAGATTACTTTGAAACTCTTCAATATCCCTGCCGGACACCATGGTATGTCCGGGCAAAGAAAACCAAAGAAGGCAGAAAGGGCACCGGCCAGGAGTCCTGCGTAGGTACAGTTTATGATTGCGGGGGACTGCCTGGCAGTGCCTGTAAAGTCCAGCACCATGCTGTCCCCCTGTTTGGTTAGGGCAAGCTTCACCGGGTACAGGTCTTGATTGAAATCGAGAAAAGACACATGACGCCATGTCCCGTCGGGAAGTTCGCGCAGCCTGGCCCGAAACTTCTTCTCGGTATAGTCGATTACCTCTTCGATAGCGCCTTTTACGGTCTCAGCCCCGTACAGCTTCACAAGTTCCAACACCCGTCTCTTAGCAACATTGTTGGCGGCAATCTTTGCCCGAAGATCCAGTTCGAGGTGGGTCGGAAACCTGGATTGCCGGAGATAAAACCGTTCTATGTCAGCCCTCACCTCACCCCGCTCGATCAATTTCACAGGGGGCATAACCAGTCCCTCCGCATAGATCGATTGTGCGGCCACGTTGACCTGCCCTGGCGCCGCGCCACCGAGGTCGATCTGGTGAACGGTTGAGCCGCACCAGGCAACCAGGTCGTCGCCGGCAAAGATAGGCGCCGCTATGGTAACGTCACTCTGGTGCAGGGGACCCGAGTAGGGGTCACTGCAGATGAACATGTCGTCTGGGAAGATCCCGGGCTTCTCAGAATAGTGCTCAATAATGTCTTTCACCATGAAATCGAGGGGAGTGGCATGGGCTGTTATGTAGGTCCCTACAACAAATACATCGCCCCGGGCGTTAAGCAGCCCGGTGTTAAAATCGTGCACCTCAGTGGCGATAGGGGAACCGGACGTCAATTCCAGGGCTGCCGCAGCCTCGTCATTTACGGCCCATAGCCTGTGCCGGATTACCTCAAAAGTTACGGGGTCGATGGATGTCTTTGGCATTGTTTTCCTCCAACTGACTGGTTCGGGAAATTACCAGGTAGCACAAGTTACAGGTCCATAACGAGGTTCCTGTAGTCGTCCATCCTGGCCTTCTGTCCGGGATGAATGACAACCGTGGTATCTATTGCCTGAACTATCGCCGGACCGGAGACGGCGCCGCCGGCATTGAGTTTGCCCATGTCATATACCGTTGTTTCGTGAAAGCCGCGATACTCCTTGAAGTAAACGTTTCGAAGGCCTACCACAGCCGCCGAGGGGTCTTCAGAACCGGTTTTCGATTTCGCCAGGGAAGGCGCCGCTGTCTTGACAGCGCCTGTTACCCGGTAAGTTATAGTCTGCATTCCAGCCTGCTTTATGGCGGTGCCTTTACCGAACTTCTGCTCGTATCTGGACTCAAACTCCTTGACAATAGAGTTCAAAGTATCCGTGTCAAGCGTCTTTCTCGAAACAGGCGTTCTTACCTCATGGACCTGCCCACCGTATCTCATGTCCATGCTGCGCACCAGTTCCACCGATTCAGCTTTCCAACCATCTCTGGCATAACCCTCGATCAGTTCGTCCTCCATGGCCGCATAAATGCGGTTCAACTTGTCGACATCTACCGGCATGATCATCGGGTCGGACACCTGCTTTATTCGTAAGATGTCGGCAGCGGCGATCCCAAAGGCAGAAAAGACCGCAGCCAGGGCCGGGACAACCGCGGTTCTGGAACCTACATCTCTGCCATAGGCCCCAACATGGGTTGGTCCCCCGCCTCCAAAAGCATAAAGAACAAAATTCCTCGGGTCGTAACCTCTACCAACGGAAACCTTTCTCACCAGGTCCGCCATATGGGCGTCGATAATGTCAACTACCCCCATGGCAGCCTCTTCCACCGTCATGCCAAGGGGACCGGCAATTTTCTCTTCCATGGCGGAAATGGCTTTTGCCTTATCGAGTTTGATCCGTCCGCCCAGGAAGTAGTCGGGATCGATCCGTCCCAGGATTACATCGGCATCGGTGACAGTGGGTATCGTTCCGCCTTGGTCATAACACACCGGACCGGGCTCGGCGCCTGCGCTCTTCGGTCCCACCTTCAGCTTCTTTTCGGTTTCCTCGATCCAGGCCAGGCTGCCCCCCCCAGCTCCGATGGATATGACATCTATGGTGGGGATCAATATATGATACTGGGAGAAAACTGGCGCGCGGGCGAATTCAGCTTCGCCGTTGACTATAAGCCCGACATCAAAAGTGGTCCCTCCCACATCGGTAGTAATGATGTTTGGATGGCCGAGGAGTTTACCTAGCGACTTGGAAGCTATGACTCCGCCGGCGGGTCCGGAGTTCAACAACCCCACCGCTCTCCGGGACACTTCCTGTGAGGTCCCAAACCCCCCCATGGATTGCATGACCATAAGCGAGTGCTTAAAATCGTTTTCCCTGAGCTTTCCATCCAGGGAACCAAGGTATGTCGAGGTGACTTTCCCAAGATACGCGTTGATAGCCGTAGTGGCGCTGCGCTCATACTCTTTCATCACCGGTGCCAGTTCACTGGAGATCGATACGAACATCCCAGGATGCCGGCTCAGACATAAGTCCTTAATTTCCTGTTCGTGCCTGGAGTTCAGAAAAGACCATAAAAAACAAACGGCAATGGCTTCGACACCTTCAGCGGCAAGTTGGTCAATGGCGGCCACGGCCTCAGCCCGATTCAACGGGACCAGAACCTTGCCACGAAAATCCACCCGTTCGGAAACACCCTTGATTAGCGGTCGGGGCACAATTGGAATGGCCTTGTCCAGGCGTGGCAAATTAGTGATCTCGGTCTCACCCAGTCCGGCAACCTTCTGCAATATTCTTCCTATGATGATGGTATCTTCGATACCTTTTGTAGTTATGAGGCCTACTTTGGAACCATTTCGGGTCACCAGCGCGTTGGCTGCCACGGTGGTGCCGTGGCCGAACAATAAGGTATCCGTTAGCAGCGGGGTCAGTTCCAGCCCTGCCACGCCCGCGGCATTCGCTGCCGAATTGACGGTACCAACAGCGAAATCCCTGGGGGTCGAAGGCGCCTTGTCATTGAACACCCGGCCCTGCTCGTCAATGACGACACAGTCAGTAAAGGTGCCTCCGGTATCTGTCCCAATAATGTATTTCATATTTTGGCTTGCCTCCAGTCAGATAAAGTTTGGAAGGTGCCGCACGTCGGTGTCATCATGTCTTCTCGACCGTCGCTTCTCGTACTCCTTTCCAGGCCTCCAGAAGGTGTTCCGAAGAAACTACCTGCCCGAAAAAACCATCCAGATTGACCAGCGCCCCTTCGTGGATGTTGCTGCCATGGTTGGTAGCCATGCAGTCACGGGCGCAAACGATGTAGTAGCCGCGCAAGAAGCCGTCCCGCGCCGTCGTCTCCACGCAAAGGTTGGTGGCCACCCCGGTCAAGACCAGGGTCCTTACGCCGAGTTCCCTCAGAACGGCTTCAAGGTTGGTCTCGGAAAAGGAACTGTATCTTCGTTTTTCGACTACCTTTTCTCCGGGCGCAGGCCTGATGTCCGGGTAAAAATCAGCGCCCCAGGTCCCTTTCTCGCAAGCTATCTTCTTCCAGCCCTTCCTGTGTCGCAGCTCCCTCATTGGCTCGCTGAAAGTTGTTTCCTCCTGGATCAACTGGACAAAGATTACCGTTACTCCCTTCAACCGGCACCGCTCCACAAAGTTACGGAGCCTGGGCAGCATCGTCTTGATCTGGGCCAGGTCCGATCCGGTGACGCCGGCATATCCCTGGTCCGAGCAAAAGTCATTTTGCACGTCAATCACGAGAACCGCAGTGTGGACCGGGGCAACTTTGTCCTCGAACGTTAGCAACGGCATAACCGGGAACCCTTTCAACGCAAAAACCTCTGCCATTAAGCCGACCCTAATACTTGTATGGTCCCAGTTCTTTAATAGCGGCATCCATGAATTGAGTGTCCACCACCTGGCTCAGGTCCACTTTTCCCTGAGGCAGAAGTCCCTCCGCGGCGAACCAGTCCTGTTCCTCGTTGAGCGATGCCAGGTTGATTTTGCCGTCCGGATCTATGTCTGTCCAACTAATCAAATCATACCAATCTCGAGTTTTCATGAAGGTGTACTTCATCATGGCGTTTATCACGGTTTCTTTATCAATATTCTTTCTCCAGGCGTCGTTATAGTCTCGTACACCCCTCATGTATTGCACCATCCATCGCTTGCCAGCCTCCGCTTGCTCTTGAGCGAAGTTTTCAGAATAGAGCCACAATGATACGATGGCGCCGGGATACATTTCGTCGGCAAAAATGATCGGTTTCCCAATGCCCTGTTTCTCCGCTTGAATCGAAGTGGTACCATAGACCAAAGCCGCGTCTATTTGGCCTCCGGATAAGGCGGGCAGCATTTCGTTGAGATTCATATACTTGATGTTGACATCCGCGGGTTTGAGCCCGGCCTTTTTTATCGTCTTGTCGAGTTGAATATTCCCTATCCCACCGGTGCCGGAAATAGCGACAGTCTTTCCTTTTAGCTTGGAGATGTTATTGAGCGTTCCATTATCGAATAGCTGTTTCCTGGCAATTAAGGCCACGTTCCCGTGATGGTCTTTGGTTATGACTTGCTGGGCGGCTACCACTTTGAGGCCGACCCCTCGTTTGACGGCATTGAACAGCCCTGCCGAAGGCGAGATGTTTGTCATGTCAATGTCACCCTTGGCCAGCATGGCAAAACGATCATTGGTTCCGACACCCCGCCTGACATCCAGCTCGAAACCCGCTTTAGCGAAATAGCCTTTCTCCTGGGCGACAAACCAGCCAACCTCGCTGGCGGAAGTGGAAGTGGCCAAAACTATCTTGATGGGCTGTTGCTTAGCCGCGGCGGGGGCCGGCGGCTTGGTTGGCGCTGGAGACGTAAAAACGGGCTTTGGAGTCATAGCCGCGGGCTTCGGGGTAGTTGGGCGCGGGCTAGGAGTTTTGGCGGCAGCCGCTGGAGATGGCCGCGCAGGCGGCGCGGTAGGAGGCGGCGGGGTAGGAGTTGCCGCCTTGCATCCGGCCAGAACCATGCCTCCAACCAGCAAGCTAACAAAAATAGTCACCAACAGGGTTTTCATCTCTTTTCCTTCCTTTCGTTTATTTTCCCCGGGAACTACCCGGTACCACAGGCGTCCCCGCCTGTGAGACAACGTTTTCATTCATGCGTTGTGA
>CAZFEA010000152.1:5618-7969 GCA_964518085.1 uncultured Dehalococcoidia bacterium | reverse complement strand
CTATTGCCTTTTCCCTTTCGCCTTTTCCCTTTTCCCCCGGCACGGGCACCGTGCCGCTACGCCCCGGCCTACTTCAATTGCGCCGCCAGGGCTTGCTGGGCGATCTCGACCAGCCTGTTGGCCATATTTTCCATTTCCTCGTTGTCAACGAAGGCCGTTTCACCCGGTTTGCCCACGAAGGCCGGATCGATGCCCGTGGTGGGCACATCCAACCTTAGACTGGGGCTGCCCAGTGTCCTGATATAGCTTTCCTGCCCCTCCTTGCTCAAAAGCCAGTTCAAAAACACGATGGTGGCGTTGGGGTGAGGCGCCTGTTTCAGGAGACTGATGGCGCCGGGGCCGGCGGTGGAAAGAGAACCCTCTTTCATCCTCAGCATCAGTATTGGAGAGCCTATCGCCTTGAAGTCGGCGTACATCTCCGTGTGGACCCCCAGAAGTACGGCGTATTTGCCCTTGGATACCCATTCAACTTCCAGGCGGCGGTCCCTGGTTATCAATGGTCCTTGAGCCGACAATTGCCGCAGATATGTCCTCAATTTCTCCTCGTCGAAATTGACCATGCCACCCGCGATCTTGAGCCAGTTGCGTCCCGGCCCGGGAACGGTGGGCATGTCCATCACGATCTGGCCCTTCCATTCAGGCTTCAAGACGTCGTAATAGGATGTTAGCTGCCCATCTTTCACCATGTCGGTATTGACCACGACATGGCTGAAGTGGCTGCCCAGGAAACTGATTACCGTCCTGTCTTTGTTGTGGAAGGGCACTTCACCGCGCAGCCAGGCCTTGGGGTCATTCACTTCAGGCAAGATCAAAAGGGGTTCCAGCGGTTCGATGAATCCCGAGGGGTTGAGGGTGGAGGTCATGCTGCCGCTGCCGGTCTGAAAGACGTCGGCCAGGAATAGCCCGGCCCGCCGCTCGGCGACGATCTTGGCGGTGATGTCGCCGGAGGTGCCGGCGACGAATTCCAGCCTGATGCCGTAACGGTTCTGGAAGTCACGGGCGGTCTCAGTCCTGATGGAAGGACCGCTGGAGGTGTAGACCATAACCACGCCTTCCGACCTTGCCGCGGCAAGGGTCCTGTCCCACCGCTCCTGCCACCCGGCCTTTTCCGGCCTGGCGACGGTTGCGGCTGGTTTTTCGCCCGGAGTTGGTTGTGGCGGCAGGTTCTGACCGGCGCATCCCGGGACCACTCCCGCCGCCAGCAGGCAGGCAAAGAGAACAATTAACTTCCTCATAAAGACCCCCGTAGTGGCAGATTCTCTATTAATACAAACGCAAAAAGAAAAGCGGTATTCGGGGTCGTCCCTGACCCCGAAACATGCATGCGTGTCGGGGCCAGGGACGAGCCCGACTACCCAGGGATTAATGCGTTTGTATTAGTAACATAATGGCTGATATGTTGTCAACGCTGTTTCGACCCGGCCCAGTCCGGGTGGTCGGCATTTTGAAGGAACTCTACCCCCACTTGTTCGCGCATGGTGAAATAGCTGAAGGCGATCCACCGGGTGGGCTTATCCGGGGTTTCGTTGAAGTGTTGGTGTTCCACGCCTCCCGGCTGGATGGGCAGGGCGATCAGGTCGTCCTCCTCCCAATCGCATTTCTTGCCATCCACTATGGAATAGCCCTTGCCTTCGAGGACGAACAGGACCTGTCCGCCCTGGTGGGTGTGCCGGCCCGACTGCGTCTTTATCCAGTTGATGAAAACCCTCCACCCGGGAGTACCCACCTCGGGCCACATCTTTTCCCAGAGCAAGAACTTCACCAGGCCCTGCTTGCCCTGCTCCCAGTCGACCTCCTTGCCCTTGATTATCACCTTTCCCTGCATTTTCTGGGCCACGCGTTCATTTTCAAACTGCCTGGTTTGATCATAAATGGTCTGTTTGGGCTCGGGCTCGCGCTTGCGTTGCTGGAGGCGTTCTACCATTGAGTTAATCCTTTCTGCGGAAAGTAAGGGAAAAGGCAAAAGGGAAAAGGGAAAAGGGAAAAGAACTAACGCAGTTTGGAGATTAATGACGTAAGCATCCACCCGATTTGCTGGATTTCGCGGACAACCGGATCGGTCTCGCCGGCGGTGAGAAATGACAATCGTTGGCAGAGAAGAAAGTGCGTCTCAAGTTCCATGAGAGACCCTCTGCTTATGGCGAGAAAGCAGTGATAATCTCCCGTAGCCTGGGGGCCGAACCCTTCTGCTGTGTTGGCCGGAACCGACACAGCCGCCCTTCGCATTTGGGATACCAATCCCCATTGCTCGCTCACCGGCAGCCTGGCACTGATTCTGTACACTAACTCCGCTGTATTCATGCTTCGCTGCCATACTGCCAGTTGCTTATAGCTATTTATCTTTGCCATAT
>CAZFEA010000152.1:0-5518 GCA_964518085.1 uncultured Dehalococcoidia bacterium | reverse complement strand
AACAATACCCGCCCCCACTTCTCCCGCACTTTCGCCAGCGTTTCCGGCTCGCTCTTGATGGAGGGCGGGAACTGGTCTTTCCAATCATAGGGACGGCAGGCATAGATGAGGGCCTTGGAATGGGTGAAATCGCCCCGGGCTCGCTTGTCCGGGTGCAGCCGCGGGTCGGAGGACATGCCCCAGCAGTTGTCGATGATGTCGGTGGCGGACTGCGGGTCCCAGCGGGTGCCCAGCGCCCACAGCACGTCCTCGGTGCTTGAAGGATCAATGTCCTCATCGACAATGACGATTATCCTCCCCAGTATGGCCACCCCGCGCAGCGCCCCGGCGGCCACTAGGGCCGCCTGCTTGGCATGGCCCGGGTATTGCTGTTTCAGTGAAATCACCGTCATCAACGGCCCCCGGGCGGCATCCATTTGCCAGACCCCCCCGACCCCGGGGAGGTTTTTGTCCAGCTCCTCCCACAGGGTGGCCGAACGGCGGATGCCCATGCCGTAGTTGTTGTCATAGGGCCCAACAACCGGCGGGGCGCCGTGGATGATGGGACCGTTTCGATGCAGCACTGCCTTCACCCGGAAGACCGGATGAGGGCGGGCCCCGCCTCCGTAGTAACCTTCCCATTCCCCGAAAGGGCCTTCCATTCTCATCTCGGTTTCCGGCGGCGGTATCTCTCCCTCCAGGACTATCTCCGCCCTGGCGGGAACGGGCAGGTCCACCGTCTTGCCTCTGACCACCTCTTCGGGGCTGCCCCGCAGGAACCCGGCATAATCGTATTCGCTGACCCCCAGGGGCACAGCCGTAGTGGAAACGTTGTAAAGCAGCGGGTCGATGCCGCACACCGCCGCCGCCGGACAGGCCAGGCCCCTGTCCCAGTGTTTCTTCAGGATGATGTCGCCGTGCCTGCCGGGCAGGATATGAATGCCGGTGGTGTTCTTGTCCAGTATTTGCATGCGGTAGGTGCCGAAGTTGACCCATCCCGTGTCCGGGTCTTTCTGGACGAACATGTGCCCGGTGCCGATATAGCGCCCGCCGTCCAGGCGGTGCCATCTCGGCGTCGGAAACTCGAAGAGGTCTACTTCATCTCCCAGGTGGACATTTTCTTCCACCGGGCCGCCGGCCACGGTCACCGGGGGGACGGCGGTGAATCCCTGCTTCATCCTTTCCCGGAAGGCCCTGACCAGTCCCATTCCTTTCAGGTCCAGGGGGAGACCGGAAATCAAGGCCACGCGGCGCGATGAGTTGAAGGCATTGGTAGCGATGCGGTAGCCGGCGGGATATCCCTTTATTCTGTCGAATACCAGCAACGGGGAATCGGGGACCTGCGTCGCCAGCTCAGCGATATGGCCGATCTCGAGGTCCCAGTCGGCGCCCTCGATGAATTTGACCCTGTCCACCTCCCGGATCTGGTCGATGAACTCCCTGAGGTCTTTGAACACGGTGTCCTCCTCCTTTGTTGCAATCCTGCGTGGGGTCAAGGGGTGACTGAGATTATAGGCAACTTTTGAATATAGCGTCAAGCTGCCCTGGCGAGTCTAGCCTGTCCCCACACCTAGGGGCTGACCATGGGGGGCAGCGGTGGCTGTGGTTGGGCGGTTAGCCCGCCTGCGGGTGGCATCCAGGACGTAACGTACTCACGAGCCGTTGGCTCGCCCTCAAATTAACCGAAATTGAACCGGGACCCATGCTCATTTCTTGCGCACGACCACCCCAACCAATTATTCGTGTCACCCGAAATGCAAGAGCGAGCCGCCGGCTCGCGGCTACGGGCAATGTTTGACAATGGCAGAATCACAACCCTATAATCGGCCAGTATTCCCCCGCACGTCGCCAACGCAACCCCCAGCGAAGGAGGCAAAATGGTAACCGCGAAAGACCTGTTCACCGGGGTCAGGACATCCCTGGACCGCGATCCCAAGAACATGGTAATGGCCAGGAAGCTGGTGGTCACCATTGCGCCCACCGGCTCTTTCGTCACCCGGGAGCAGAATCCCCATCAACCGTACACCCCCGCCGAGATCGCCGAGCATGTTATCGAATCCTGCGCTGCCGGCGCCTCGGTGTGGCATGTTCACGCCCGGGATGCCAGCGGCATTCCCAGCAAAGACCCGGGGGTTATCAGGGAGACTATCGACCTGGTCCTGGACAGGTGTCCCGACATCATCACCTCGGTGAACATCCTGGGGGACTACAACAAGCAGGGCGTCGAAGTGGTGAAGCCGATAGTGGACCCGCTGTCTCAAGCCGGCGCCAGGTACATCAGGACGGCGGTGGTGACCTGCCATCCCCTTACCATCGGCAAAGTGACCCTGCCTTTCAACCAGACGACGCTCACCGGGATCGTACAGTATCTCCAGGGAAAGGGTATCAAACCCGAGTTCCAGTTGCACGAATTCACCGGTGTGGACCAGCTTTATGACTGGCTCATTGAGCCGGGTATTTTGAAACCGCCGTACATCGTCAACCTGGTGCTGGGTTTTCATGCCCATCACCGGGCCAGTCCCACGACGCCGGACCCCTGGGGCCACATCTATTTGATGACCATGATGCAGACCCTGCCGGCGAAATGCGTGGTCGGTGTGACCGTGGGCGGACACAACTGGCTGCCGGTGACCGTAGAGGCCATAATGCTGGGCGCCGACTGCGTGCGGATAGGGATGGAGGACACCATCTGGATGTACCCGCACAAAGACGATAAAATAAAGCGCTGCGCCGATGTGGTGAAAAAGATCGTTACCATCGCCCGGGAGCTGGGCCGCGAGATAGCCACCCCGGCGGAGGCGAAAAAGATACTGGGATTGGAGGCCTGACAATGTGTCACACTGTCAAACCAATCGGCCATGCTCGGCCGCGCGCACCGTCAAGGCATGAAAACGATGTCTCACAGGCGGGGATCCGCCAGAGGCGGATGGTACTGGCTGCTTCCCGAATGATGTCTCGTGGCCAGGGACGCCTGTGGTACCGTAGAGGCACGTTGCACGGGCCGGGGCGGGGACGACTCGCGGCTACGCTTCTGACCATCACCGTGTTGCTAACCCTCGCCGCCTTTGCCTGTGGTCCCGCCGAGCCGCTTCCCCGGGCAACCACGGCCCCCGCCCCGGGGACCATGGGGGCGCCGGCGAACGCCTGGGACGAGCTGGTCAAAGCTGCCCAGAGAGAGGGTACGGTAAATGTCTACGGCACCAGTTTGAGCGGGGTGGCCGTGCCCCTGCGGGACGCCTTCAGGCAGAAATACGGCATCAATCTCGAGTTTATCCAGGGAAGGCCGCCGGAGGTCATCGCCAGGTTCAGCGCCGAAAGAAGGGCCGGGCTGTTCCTGGCAGACGTGGGGCATCTCGGTGAGACCACCCACACCATGGACATCAAACCCCTGGGCGTTACTGTCCCGCTGACCAACTTGCTGGTGTTGCCCGAGGTGACCAACCCGTCCAATTGGATCACCGGAAAACTGCCTTATGTCGACAGAGACCAGCACATACTCATGTTCATGTCCCTGGCCTCGCCCAGCGTGATGGTCAATACCGACATGGTCAAAGAAGGCGAGATAACCTCGTTCATGGACGTGTTGAAGCCGCAATGGAAGAAGAAGATCATCCTTTCCGACCCGACCGTGTCCGGGCCCAGCCCCAATACCCTGGCCACCCTGGTCCGCGTGCTGGGCAGGGAGAAGGCCCTGGATGTCTTCCGGCAACTGGCCGCCCAGGAGCCGGTGATTTCCAGGGATACGCGCCTGATACAGGAGTGGGTGGCCCGGGGGAGATACCCGGTAAGTATCGGGGCCAGCCAGACGGTATACAGCGAGTTCAAGGCTGCCGGCGCCCCGGTGCAATTCTTGATTTTGAAAGAGCCCAGATTCACTTCGGGCGGTCCGGGGAACATCTCGGTGTTCAGCAACAACCCCCACCCGAAGGCCGCCCAGCTCTACATCAACTGGCTGCTGAGCAAGGAGGGCTCGACCATATGGTCCAAAGGCACCGGATATCCAGCCGGGCGGGTCGATATCAGCAAGGAGGGCCTGGACCCGTCCTTCGTGCCGCGGGGAGACGAGGTCTTCCCTGATGAAGAGTTGCTAAACCTCCGCGTGGAAATGAGAAAAATCGCCGCCGAGATATTCGGCCCATTAATGAAGTAGGTTGTGAAAATGAACTTCGAGATCGGTAGCCGAACACTGCGCTTGTGGCCCGTTCTTTTTCTGGCGCCCATTATCCTGGCTTTTGTTGCCTGCACGCCGGCCGGTCCCGCCCCGGGCGCCGGTGCTCCGTCGGCAACAACAAAAGCTGCGCCGGACCAGGCCGCCAGTAGCGAATGGGAAAAGACCGTGGCCGAGGCCAGAAAGGAAGGACGGGTGGTGGTCTACGCCAGCGTCGCCGGGCCGGGGGTCAGGGAAGCCATTTCCCCCGTCCTCAGGGAAAAATTTGGCATCGAGCTTGAAGTGATCGGCGCTCCGGTCAGCGAGCTGCGACAGAGGGTTGTCGCCGAGAGGCAACGCGGTCTCTATCTGGCCGACGTTCACACCTCGGGGCCGGACTCGATGGCATTCTATAAGAAGAACGATGCCCTGGTCCTGTTGGAAAAAGCCCTGATCCTTCCTGAAGTTAAAGACCCGGCGGCCTGGCCGGGGGGCAAGCTGCCCTTTACCGACAAGGAGGGTTTCGGCCTGCCGCTGACCGGCGCCTACTGGTCGTATATTGCGGTCAATACCGATGTCATCAAGCCGGGCGACATAAAGTTTTTCAAGGACCTGATAGAGCCAAAATGGAAAGGCAAAATGGTGATGTACGATCCCTCGCTGGGCGGCGTGGCTTCGAATTTTATCATACTGATGTTGAAGCTGATTGGGGGAGGACGAAGGGATGAAATTCCTGCAGCAACTGGCCAGGCAGGACATGGCGCTGACTCGTGACCAGCGCCTGCTCGGCGAATGGGTGGCCAGGGGCAAAAACCCCATTGGCATAGCCGCCTCGGTCGGAGTGGTGGGGCCGTTGAGCAAGGCGGGCGCTCCCATCTCATGGATAAGGCTGGGCGAAGGCGGCTTGCTTCATCCCGCGGGAAGCGTCCTCGGCCTGGCCGGCAGGGCGCCGCACCCCAACGCGGCAAAAGTGATGGCCAACTGGCTGCTCACCGCCGAGGGCCAGAGGCTGTACAGCGTGGGGTTCGGCCAGCCGGCCAAACGGCTGGGCGTCTCCACCGAGGGCCTGGACAGTTTCGCCATCCCACGGCCGGACGATAAGTACCTGGTGGCCGACGAGGAGTTCGGCCTGGAGGTCGAGAGCCGGGGAAGGGAGATCGGCCGCTCCGTCTTTGCCCCGTTGCTCCAATCCCCGTAGGTGCATCCACCTGGCGGACCGAGCAGTTTACCTCCCCCTTTCGCAAAAGGGGGATACAGGGGGATTTTGCCCCTTTTTCAAAGGGGGAGACGGCGACATTTTCGTAACATCATCGAAGCCCGCCCGCCGCTCTGCGCTTAACCCGCCCTACGGCCCCCTCCCCCGGGCACGTGCAACGTGCCACTACGGATCCC
>CAZFEA010000151.1:1384-7988 GCA_964518085.1 uncultured Dehalococcoidia bacterium | reverse complement strand
GGTAAAACAGATGAGCATCATCGAGATGCCGAAACAAGTTCAGCATGACAGCACTCCAGCAAGCGCACAGGCGAAGACGCCTGCGGTACCGGGCGCACCAGCGGAAAGGCTAACCATGGAAGTATCACTCTATCCCGGTTGCGCACTGGAGGGGACGGCCAGAGAATACCGCGAGTCCCTCGATGCCGTGTCCGGGATGCTGGGCGTTGAGCTCAAGGAGTTGCCGGACTGGGTCTGCTGCGGCGCTTCGTCGGCCCACGTGACCAACGACAAGCTGGCGGTATCGCTGGCGGCTAAGAACATAGAAATTGCCGAAAAATATGGCAGGGACGTGGTTGTGCCCTGCGCCGCGTGCTTCCACCGGCTTAAGGTGGCGGAAAACCATTTGCTGGAAGGCAAACCGCTAGAAGGCTACTCGGGGAAGTTCCAGGGCCAGTTCAAAATCAAGGATATGGTCGTCTTTTTCTGGGAGAATGTCGGCGAAAAGGCCGTCAGGGAGAAGGTCAAGAAGCCCCTGGATGGCTTGAACGCTGTATGTTATTACGGCTGCCTGGTTGCCCGGCCTCCAAAAATCACCGGCGCCAGGAACCCTGAAAACCCTATGGAGATGGATCGCCTGGTTAAAGCCCTTGGCGCCACGGTCAAGAACTGGTCGTTCAAGACGGAATGTTGCGGCGGCAGCCTGATGCTGACCAGGCCGGACATCGCCCACCGGATGACCCGGAAATTGCTGGACATGGCCGAAGAGGCCGGCGCCGAATGCATTGTGGTTTCGTGCCCGCTGTGCCAGTCTAATCTCGATGTCAGGCAAAGGGAAATATCGAGCAGCGCGGGCAGGACCTATTCCATGCCCGTTTATTATTTCAGCGAACTGATGGGAGTTGCCTATGGAAATCCATCGGCTTCGAAATGGCTGGCAAGACACATTACCGAAGCAAAATCTTTGCTGGCCGGTAAAGGCTTGATCTGAGCATGGAAACAATACAGAGATCAAATACCCATAAAGTCGGCGCCGTCATGGTCGTCGGCGGAGGTATCAGCGGCATGCAGTCCGCCCTAGACCTGGCCGGTTCCGGGTTCAAGGTCTACCTGGTGGACGAGAAACCGTCCATCGGCGGGCGAATGGCCCAGCTTGATAAGACCTTCCCCACCAATGACTGTTCCACCTGTCTGATATCTCCGAAGCTGATAGAAGTCAGCAAGCATCTGAATATCGAAATTCTTACCAACGCTTCGGTGCAATCTGTCGAGGGAGAAGAAGGTAATTTCCGGGTGAGAGTCAACCTGAAGCCCAGATATGTTGATGTGACCAGGTGCACCTCGTGCGGTGAGTGCGCCAGAGTGTGCCCGGTGACCGTCAAGAATGAGTTCGAAGGCGACCTGGCGGAGCACAAGGCCACGTTCAAAAGCTACCCGCAAGCTATTCCGGCGGCTTATTCGATATTGAAGCGGGGAACGTCGCCATGTAAAGCCGCCTGTCCGGCGCACATCAGCGCCCAAGGTTACGTGGCGCTGATCGCCGCCGGAAGATACAAGGAAGCCCTGGACCTGATCCGGGAGGCGGTGCCTTTCCCCGGAGCCCTGGGCAGGGTTTGCACTCATCCATGCGAAGTAAAATGCACCCGGGGCCAGGTTGACGAGTCTATTTCCATTTGCCAGCTCAAGAGGTTCGTTACTGACGAGATCATGGGCAAGGGCCAGGATGCCCCGCCCATGGTGAGCGAGAGCAAGAAGAAGAAAGTAGCCGTGATCGGCTCCGGTCCGGCGGGCCTTTCGGCGGCCTACTACCTGGCAGTGTGGGGCTACCAGCCGACCGTTTTCGAGGCGCTGCCCGTGCCCGGCGGCATGATGGCGGTTGGCATCCCGGCCTACCGCCTGCCCAAAGACGTTCTCAAGGCCGAGATCGACTTCGTTAAGTCTGCCGGCGTTGAAATAAGGACCAACACCCCGATTGGCGGAGCGCTTCAATTGAAGGACCTGGCAAACCAGGGCTTTGAAGCCACTTATGTCGCCGTCGGCGCCCACCGGGACAACAAAATGGGTATTGAAGGCGAGGACCTAAAATGGGTCATTCCCGGAGTGGAGCTGCTGAGGGACGTGAGTCTCGACAAACCGATTGACCTGGGCGGCAGGGTAGCAGTGGTCGGCGGCGGGAATGTGGCTATCGACGCGGCAAGGTCGGCTCTGAGGCTTGGCGCCAGACAGGTCACCATCGTTTACCGCCGGTCGCGCCAGGAGATGCC
Organism: uncultured Dehalococcoidia bacterium; assembly: GCA_964518085.1. Lineage (GTDB taxonomy): Bacteria > Chloroflexota > Dehalococcoidia > JACQUA01 > JACQUA01 > JACQUA01. The sequence goes on along the minus strand of CAZFEA010000151.1, from coordinate 5,745 downwards.
CGCCAGCGTAGAGGAGATCATCGAGGCCGAGGAAGAAGGCGTCAAATTCATGTTTTTGACCGCTCCCAACCGGGTGACCGGCAAAGACGGCGCCGTTGCCTGTCTGGAATGTGTCAGAATGGAGCTGGGAGAGCCAGACCAGAGCGGCCGCCGCAGGCCCATTCCGGTAAATGGTTCAGAGTTCAAGCTGGAAGTAGAAACAATCATACCCGCCATCGGGCAAGCCCCGGACCTTTCGTTCCTGGCGGGGGACGTCAGGCTCGATACCGCCAGGGGCGACGTCATCAAGGCCGACCCGCTCACTTTTGAAACCAACATCAAGGGGGTGTTCGCTGGCGGCGATGCTGTTCTTGGACCGTCCACTGTCGTCCAGGCAATCGCCCAGGGCAAACAAGCGGCCGTCTCTATCGACAGATACCTGAGGGGACAAGACCTGAGGGCTGGCCGCGACGGACAGCCCGCGGAGTTCGCGGTGCCGCTGGAAGGCATCGAGAAGCGGCCGAGGAAGCGGCCTGCAGTGATTCCAGCCGCGGAGCGGACCAGGGATTTCCGGGAAGTGGTCCTGGGTTACACATTGGAGGATGCCAGGGACGAAGCCCAGCGGTGCCTTTCCTGCGGCGTCTGCTCAGAGTGCTACCGTTGCGTCGCCGCCTGCGGACCCAAGGCCATCGACCATTCGATGATGGCTGCCGAGCGGGAGATAGCGGTGGGATCGTTAATTCTGGCGCCGGGGTTCGAACCCTTTGATCCCACCAATCTCAAAGGCGAATACCGCTATGGGGTAGCCCCGAACGTCGTTACCAGCCTGCAGTTCGAACGGATATTATCGGCCTCGGGGCCTTTCCAGGGGGTAGTGAAACGCCCGTCCGACGGAAAGCATCCGGTGAAAGTGGCCTGGATCCAGTGCGTTGGCTCCAGGGACGAGACCTGCGGCCGGGACTACTGCTCCTCGGTCTGTTGCATGTATGCCACCAAGCAGAGCATCATAGCGCGAGAGCACGACAGGGATATCAAGCCGGCTATTTTCTTCAACGATATGCGGGCCTTCGGCAAGGGTTTCGAACGCTATTATGAGTCGGCCAGGGAGAAATACGGCGTGCGCTACGTGAGGGGACTGATATCCGACATCAAGGAGTTGCAAAGGTCCAACAATCTCCTCCTGGAATATGCCGGTGAAGACGGCAGGAAACTCCAGGAGGAATTTGATATGGTAGTGCTTTCCATCGGCCTGGCGCCGTCGAAGAGCACCAGGGAACTGGCGCTCAGGCTCAATGTCAAGCTTGATAATTTCGGTTTCTGCGAGACCAAAGAACTGGAACCGAACGTGTCCTCACGTCCCGGTGTCTACGTCGCCGGCGCTTTCGAGAAACCGATGGATATACCGGAGTCGGTCATGAGCGGTAGCAGCGCAGCTTGCCTGGCGGCGCGGTCCATCGCCACGGTGCGTGGCGCCTTATCTCGCGAGAAGAAGTTCCCTCCGGAGATTGACGTCTCCGATGAAGAGCCCAGGGTGGGCGTTTTCATCTGTCGCTGCGGCACCAACATTGCCCGGGTAGTCGATGTTCCCGGGGTGGCGGACTACGCCAAAACGCTTCCTTACGTGGCTTTTGCCGAAGAAAACATGTATACCTGCTCCACGGATACGCAGGTCAAGATCATAGAGAAAATCAAGGAGTACCACCTCAACCGTGTGGTGGTGGCCTCTTGCAGCCCCCGGACCCATGAGCCGCTTTTCCAGGAAAGTTTGAGAGAGGCCGGCTTGAACAAGTATTTGTTCGAGATGGCCAATATCCGGGACCAGTGCTCCTGGGTGCATGACACCAATCATCCGGCAGCCACCACCAAGGCCCGGGACCTGGTGCGCATGGCTGTCGCCCGGGTGGTGAACCTCCAGCCCCTGCAGGACACCACCGCCCCGGTCAGCAAGACGGGCCTGGTAATCGGCGGTGGAGTCTCCGGAATGACCGCCTCCCTGGAGCTGGCTTCCCAGGGGTTCAGCGCCGTGCTCGTCGAGCGGGAACCTGAACTCGGTGGCAACCTCAGGCATCTGCGATACACCCTGGAGGGCTCCGATCCCCAGGCGCTGCTCAACAACCTGCTCAAAAAGGTGGAAGCCAACCCGCTGATCAAGGTGTACAAGAATTCCCGGGTGAAGGACTTCTCGGGATTTGTGGGTAACTACAAGACCACCCTTTCCACCACCGGCGGCGATGTGCCTGTGGAGCACGGCATCGTGGTGGTAGCCACCGGCGCCAGCGAATATAAGCCGACCGAGTACCTGGCCGACCAGTCGGATAAAGTCCTGACCCAGGTTGAACTGGAGGAAATGGTTTCCGGCGGTTCGCCCGGCGTCAAGAACTTAAAATCGGTGGTCATGGTCCAGTGCGTCGGGTCCAGGGAAAAGGACCACCTGTATTGCAGCCGGGTCTGTTGCAGCCACGCGGTGAAGAACGCCATAAAGCTGAAAGACATCAACCCGGATATGCAGGTGTATGTCCTGTACCGGGACATGCGCACTTACGAAATGAAAGAGCTCAAGTACCGCGAGGCCAGGGATAAAGGGGTGGTCTTCATCCGCTTCGACGCTGATAAGAGGCCCGCGGTGACCACGGAAAACGGTAAGCTCAAAGTGAGCGTATTCGACACCGTACTCGGCGCCAGCATCCTGATGGAACCCGATATCCTGGTCCTGAGCGCCGCCATCAGGCCGCAAACCGATGCCGGCGAGCTGGCCACGAAATTGAAGCTGCCGCTAACTCAAGACGGCTTCTTTATGGAAGCCCATATGAAGCTGAGGCCGCTGGATTTCGTTAATGACGGCATGTACCTGTGCGGACTGGCCCATTCGCCCAAGTCCGTGGAAGAAAGCATCATGCAGGCCAGGGGCGCGGTTTCCCGGGCCTCGACCGTCCTGTCCCAGCCCTTCCTCAGCGTCGGCGCCGTGGTATCGGTGGTAGACCCGGAGCGGTGCGTCGCCTGTTTAACCTGCGTGCGGTCGTGTCCCTTCAATGTGCCGGCCATCAACGAACAGGGCGTGGCCTATATCGAGCCGGCGGCGTGCCAGGGCTGCGGCATCTGCACCTCCGCCTGCCCGCGGAAGGCGATTACCTTGAGACACTATTCCGACGCACAAATAACCGCCAAGACTTCAGTCCTGTATCCGATACAAGCAGGTTGACATGACAACAACAACATCTGGTCCTGAAAGGAAAACATCCATGGGCGAAACCTTCGAGCCCAGGGTAGTGGCCTTTTGCTGCCACTACTGCGCTTACTCGGCCGCCGACCTGGCGGGCTCCATGCGCATGGAATACTCGCCCAACGTGAGGGTAGTCAAACTCATGTGCACCGGAAAGGTGGATACCCTTCACCTGCTCAAGGCCTTCGAAGACGGCGCCGATGCCGTTTTCGTGGCCGGTTGAGAGGAAGGCGATTGCCATTTCCTGGAAGGAAATCTGAGAGCAAAACACAGGGTCAAACACGCTCAGGCGCTGCTGAAAGAGGTGGGCATTGAACCTGAGCGGGTCAAGATGTTCAACATGGGCGCTTCTGATGCCCCCAGGTTCGCCGGCGCATGCGACGAAATGACCGACCTGGCGCGCAAGCTTGGCCCGAATCCTTTGAAACGAGGAAAGTAAATGATAGTTGCCGAGAGAAAACCGCTAAAAGAGATACAGGAGAATATCCAGCCCTACAAGAAGCTGCTTATCCTGGGCTGCGGCACCTGTGTCTCAGTGTGCATGGCCGGCGGGGAGAAAGAAGTGGCGCTGACCGCCAGCCAGCTTCGCATGGCGAACAAGCTGGCCGGCAGGGAAATGGAAATAGGAGAAGCCACCATACAGAGGCAGTGCGACAAAGAGTACATCCAACCCATCGTCGCCAAAGCCCTCGAATATGACGCGGTCCTATCCATGGGCTGCGGCGCCGGCGTCCAGTTTGTCGCCGACATGCTGGAGCCGCTGCCGGTGATCCCGGCATTGAACACCCGGTTCATCGGCGTGACCCTGGCCGAAGGGATGTGGGCGGAGCGTTGCCGGGCCTGCGGCAGTTGCCTGCTGGCCGATTTCGGAGGCATTTGCCCCATAGCCATGTGCGCCAAGAGCCTGGTCAACGGCCCCTGCGGCGGCAGCAAGAACGGCAAGTGTGAGACCAGCGCCGATCGAGATTGCGGATGGGTGCTGATATACAACCGGCTGAAGAAAATGGACAAGCTGGACAACCTGAGAAAGCCGGTACGGCTCAAGGCCTACAGCGCCCAGACCAATCCCGCCCGGCAAATAGCCGAGGCATATCTGAGACCGGTCAAGACGGAGGCCGCAGCAAAGTAATTTGACCGGTACCACAGGCGGCCCTGCCTGTGA
>CAZFEA010000151.1:0-1284 GCA_964518085.1 uncultured Dehalococcoidia bacterium | reverse complement strand
TCTAAACCCTGGAGGACTCAATGAGTCTCCTTTCTGAAGCCTTAAAAAATAGAGAATTCGTCATCTCGGCGGAAATAGGTCCGCCGAAAGGTGTTGACATAACTGAAATGATCGAGACCGCCGAACTCCTGCGGGGCAAGGTCCTGGCCATAAACGCCACCGACCAGCAAAGCTCGGTGATGCGCCTCGGTTCGGTAACCTCATGCCACATTCTCAAGGACAAGGGGTTTGAGCCGATCCTGCAGATGACCTGCCGCGACCGCAACCGCATCGCCTTGCAGTCCGACCTTCTCAGCGCTTATATGCTGGGCATCGAGAACGTCCTTTGCCTGACAGGGGACCATGTCATCCTGGGAGATCACCCGGACGCCAAACCGGTGTTCGATCTCGACTCGGTGTCCCTGCTCCAGGCGGCCAAGGAGCTACAGGCAGGCAAAGACCTTGGCGGGAAAGACCTGAAAGGGAAACCGAGCTTCTTCATGGGCGCCATTGTCACTCCCGGCGCCGACCCGGTGGAGCCCCAGATCATAAAGATGGAAAAGAAGGTCAAGGCCGGCGCCCAGTTCTTCCAGACACAGGCCATATACGAGCCCAAGAAGTTCGAGGAATTCATGAAGAGCGTCAAACATCTGGGTGTTCCGGTGCTGGTGGGGATTGTCACCCTCAAGTCGGCCGCCATGGCCCGCTTCATGAACAAGAACGTGGCTGGCGTATATGTTCCGGACAAGCTGATCGAAGAGATGGACAAGGCTACCGACAAGGTAGCCAAGAGCAACGAGATCGCCGCCCGGCTCATCAATGAAATGAAGGGCATGTGCCAGGGCGTCCACATCATGGCCATCGGCCTGGAAAAGCGCATCCCCGCCATCCTCCAACTGGCCGGCCTGTAATCGCACCTCCCCCTTTCGCGAAAGGGGGAGACAGGGGGATTTGCCCTTTGCCAATCCAGGGGCGATGCCACCGCAGGGCGTTGACGGCGAGCGGGGGCGGCCCCACTCGCCCGCTGCCTGCCCCGATCCCTGGCTCCCCTCCCGCACCTTCCGTCATTGCCAGGCTTTCCGGCGGCCCTCCCGGATATATTCTACAATCTCCTCTCTGGAAACATTCAGGTTAAGCCCTTTGACATCCAGGGGAGATCGTTTGGCACGTTCCGACTTCAACACGAAAGCCTGTCCGTCACGTCGTCGGATGCGGACAGCCCCCTCGCGTCTTGCTTCGTCAAGAAGGCGGGAAAGCTTTTGACGGGCTTCAGAATAAGTATATTCCCTCATGGAGAAACCTCCA
>CAZFEA010000150.1:1416-8007 GCA_964518085.1 uncultured Dehalococcoidia bacterium | reverse complement strand
GGGCTAGCCCGTATTCTTCTGGACATCCCGGCAGGGCGCATGGCAGACCGCTTCGGTCGCCGTCCCATGATTGTAGCCGGGTCAGCCCTCATGTCACTGAGTTCCCTGGCAACGGCCATGGCCACCGACTTCTGGCAACTTGTGGCGCTACGGTTTCTCATGGGCAGCGGCTCGGCGATATATGTCATCACCTCCCAGAGCGCCCTGGCGGACTTGAGCACGGGCCAAACTCGGGGACGGCTATTGAGTCTCCACCAGGGCAGCCACCAGGTTGGCAACTCCCTGGGTCCGGCAGTCGGAGGCTTCCTGGCTGAATTCCTGGGGCTGCGGGCCCCCTTTTATGCCTTCGCCATAATCGCCTTTGCCGCTGCGGTATGGGCCTACTACCGTGTACCTGAGACATCGCCGTCCAGAGCCGCCGCATCCGCAACCAAGCAACAACCCGGGACCACCGGCATTGAACCGCATACCCGCCACGTCCACTCTTCAGCGGTGGCCAAAATCCTTCTCCTGGACACCAGTTTCTTGCTGGCGGCATTCTTGACCTTCAACAACTTCATCAGCCACGGCGGGGCCCAACAAACCATCATTCCCCTCTATGGCACCGGCAAGCTTGGACTGACCGAAGGTCAACTCGGTCTGGCCATGACCGTTATCGGCATAATGACACTATTGACCTCGTTCTTCGGGGGATGGCTATCCGATCGGGTAGGACGCAAGAAGGTGATCGTCCCGGGCATGTTCGGCCTGGGCCTCTCCCTGGCGCTTTTTGGCATGAGCGGCAACGTGGCCACTTTCGTCCTGGCCGCAGCGGTGATGGGCACCAGCCGGGGCTTCGCCGGCTCCGTCCCGGCGGCTTATGCCGCCGACATTGCCCCGGGGGGCAACTACGGGGCCACCCTGGGGCTGTTCCGGACATTCGGGGATATCGGAATGGTCACCGGGCCGCTGCTGATGGGATGGATCGTGGACTCCACCGGAAGCCTTTCATTATCCCTCTTCGTCGGCAGCGGTCTACTGGTGACCGGAGGCATCCTGTTCGGTCTCTTTGCCCGGGAAACGGTGAAGCGAGTCTAAACAGTCGAACAGTCCAACAGTCTGAACAGTTGGTCCCGCCTTCCATTTCCGATTTCGGGCACGCGCCAGCGTGCCACTACGGACTGTTTAGACTGTTTAGACTGTTCAGACTGTTCAGACTGTTTAGACTTACTTTGTCTCCGCCATGATGGCCTTGGCGTCGGCCATCATCTTGCCCTTGCCCATAATCGTTCTTTCTATGTCCCAGTAGACCTTTTGACCCGGCTGCGGGATGAAGATGGGATTGATGCCTTCGGTCGAGGCATCAATCCGGCGGCTCGGGTTCCCGTATGACCGGGCGAAAATAGACTGGCCCTCTTTCGTCAGCAGCCAGTTCACGAATACTTTGGCTGCGTTGGGATGCGGCGATTGGGTCGGCACGGCAAGGCCGCCGGAGGATGCCGTCCCATTCGGAGGCTCTTTGATGTTGGCTATTCCCAGGGGCGCCCCGGCACTGAGGAAGTGTGCCAGGCTTTCGGTGTGCGGACCCAGGCCAAGGGCAAATTTTCCCCGGGCTACAATCTCCACATTCATCCGGTTGTCTCTCTGAATATCGAGGCCCTGTTTCATTAACTGCCTGAAAAACTCTAATGCCTCTTCGCGGTTCCACGCCCAATCTGCCAGAAGAGCCAACACCGCATTCCCCGAGCCCGGCACCGAAGGGTCATTCATGGTGATCTTGCCGTTGTACTGGCTCTTCAACAGGTCCTTGACGGAGGTTATTTCGCCTTCCTTGATCAGGTCTTTATTGTAGATGATGGTGGGAAGTATCATGCCGATCATGGCAATAGTCGTCTTACCTTCATCGAGAAAGGGAAAAACGCCATCACGCCACGCTTTGGCGTCCTTGACCTCGGGCAACAGCAGCATAGGCTCGATGTTTCCCAGCAGGCCCGGCGGCTTCATGGTGGTGATCAACGAGGTTGCTCCGGCGCCGAAGACATCCGCCTCGTACATACCCGCTCTTTGTTCCGCCTGGACCTTAGCCAGGAAGTCCGAGCCGCGGGAAAACGGAGAGAATTCCACGGAAATCCCGTACTTGTCTTTAAACCCCTTGTTCAGCGCTTCTCTCGCCTCCACGGTCCACAGGGTGTAGACCCGCACCACCCCTTCCTTCCTGGCTTCAGCCACCACCCGGTCCCATTCGGCCTGCCCTGCCGCCGGCCCCCTCCCTCCCGCCCCTGGTCCGGCCTGGGTGCAGGCCGCGGCCAACGGCCCAAGCAGCAGCACCAGCAATGCCATGATTGTCCATTTTGTCATCTTGTGCCTCCTGAACTTCGGATAAACAAATAACGGATCCTTGCCAGCAATCATCGCTGACACCGTCACACCTGGTTGACGCACCAGTTTACATCCGGTTGCCGGAAAGTGTCAACCTGGCGTCCAATTCAACCGTCGTAGGAATCAGAAAGAGCGCTGTAGGCGGTACGGGTCTTCTTTCTCAGGTCTTCAACATACTGGATCACTTCCTGGTGCGTCTTATACCGGGACTGATCATACTTCTCGTAATGGACCAGTTCATCCACCCTGCGCCTGCTGGCCCCGCGGGGCGGGAACGCCGGATACCCCACCGGGATAAGAGTGTACACCCGGTAAACCTCGGGAATCCCCAGCAACGTCTTCAGACTGCCTTCCCATATCGGCAGCATGCTGACCCACTGGGCGCCCAGTCCCAGGGCAGCCGCCGCCAGGTGGACCATGGTCACCACGTTGGCCATGTTCATGTGAAAGGTGGTGAATTCGCCATCGTTGATGTGAGCGCCGAGCACCGTCGCCTGGACGGTCCTCGGGTCGCCGCAAACCACAATGATGAGCGGCGCATCCTTGAAAGGTAGAGGTCCCGACGCGGCGAAAGCTACCTGGTGGTGGCGGTATTCGGCGGCGCGGGTGAGTTCCAGGCTATTGACGAAGGTGGCCTGGCGCTCATAGTACAGCTCGGCAATTTTTTTGATAGTTTCCCGGTCTTTGACCACAACAAACTCCCAGGGCTGGGCGTTGGCCCCGGACATCGCCCACCGGGCGGCCTCCAGCATCTTTTGCACATGGTCATCGGGGACAGGGTGAGATTTGAACTTGCGGATGCTCCGCCGTTTTCGCGCCAGGGAAATGAAGTCATCAATTTCCACGATGGTCCTCCTGCGGCAGCACGCCCTACCGGGTGGCCCAGGCCTCCGTGCCTGTGAGCCATTGCCGGCACGCAGGGCGTGCCGCAACGAATTTGATGCCGACGAGAGATGCTACCTTACCCGCGTTTCCAGGTCAAGAGACGGGGCGCGGCCAACCGCTAACAGCTAGTGGCTAATTGCCAGTTGTTGACTTGCCAAGGACATTAGTGTATACTAATTGCCGCCATTAGCATATACTAACTTTTCTCTGGAGGTCCCCCGTGTTCGAGTACCTGGTCATCACACTACGGGAGGGGATAGAGGCTGCGCTGGTAGTGGGGATAATCATCACCTACCTGAACAAGACCGGAAAGGCCCATCTCAAGCCACAGGTTTACCGGGGACTTGGGGTAGCTATTGCCGCCAGTATCGCTTTCGCCGTTGTTCTTCAGGCCCTGGGCATCGATCCGGAAAATGAGTATTTTGAAGGCGCGGTGATGGCCATCGCCGGGATTCTGGTAGCCTCCCTGGTCGTCTGGATGTGGCGTTCCGCCCGGAATGTCAAGCGAGAGACCGAAGAGAAACTCAGCGCGGTGGTAAGCCGGCAAAGCTCGATGTCCCGGGGATGGGGACTGTTCGCTTTCACCTTCGTTATGGTCTTCCGCGAAGGGGCTGAGACGGTCCTGTTTCTGATATCGGCCACCCTGGGACAGTTCAGCATGTTCAACCTCGTCGGGGGCACGCTGGGCATCGCCCTGGCGGTACTCTTCGCCCTTCTGTTTGTCCGCGGAAGCCTGCGCATCAACCTCGGGCGCTTCTTCGGCCTCACCAGTGTTGTCTTGCTTCTGCTGGCGGTAAAACTGATCCTCGGCGGTATCCATGAGTTTGCCTAGGTTGGCCTCCTTCCCATGAGCCGCCAGGCCATGGCGGTTATCGGCTACTTCGTCAGGGGCAATACCTCCACCTTGATCTTGATGCTCTTGCTGGCCGTTCCGCTGATCGGTGTCCTCTGGGGAGCGCGCTCCGCCGTTTCCGAAAGCGGCGCGGCTGAAACGCCTGCCGCCCGCAGGAAAGTCCTGGCCATGAAACGCCAGGAAAGGACCTGGCGCCTGGGGCTTGTCGCCGCCGCCGCCTTCATCTTTGTGGCCATGGGCTCCACCGTATTTGCCAGTGACGCCTACGATGACCCGCAGCCTGCCTCCTTAGCCGCCTCGGCAGGCAAGGTGAACGTGCCCTTAGCTTCGCTGGCCGCCGGCAAGATGGCAAAATTCGTCTATAACTCCAACGGGACCAGCGTGCGTTTCATGGTTTTGAGGTTGCAAGACGACTCGCTGGCCGTCGCCCTGGACGCCTGCCAGATCTGCGGCGGAGCCGGCTACGGCCATGACGGCGAAAACGTTGTTTGTAAGAACTGCAACGCCCCGATTCCGCCGGACACCGTCGGCCAGGGCGGGGGATGCAATCCACTGACGTTGGCCTTCAGGGTTGAGGAAGGGAGCCTGACTATTGCCACATCCGACCTGGCCAAAGCCCAAAGCAGCTTTAAGTAGTTTTTGAGTTATTGGGTCCTTGGGTTTTTCAGTTGACCCCTCCCGGTCAACTAGACAAGCCGGTGACCCAATAACTCAATAACCCAGTAACCCAATAACTGTATTGCTACTACGCATTCTGAAGGAAACTTTTTTCCGCCGCAAGAGGCGCGTCGCCCTGGCCTTCCTGGCAGTCCTGCTGGGCGCCACGCTGACCTCGGCCCTGCTGACCGTCTACGGTGACATCAGCGGCAAGATGTCCCAGGAGATGTGCTCCTACGGGGCCAACATCCTGGTCCGTCCCCGCTCAGGGGACCTGTCACTTGAGCTCGGCGGCATGACCTATACGCCGCCGGGGGCTACCGGGTTGATCGATGAACGGGAACTGCCCAGGATCAAGACCATATTCTGGAAAGCCAACATCACCGGCATCGTACCTTCCGTCAGCACCGCCGTCCGCATCGCCGGCCGGACGGCGATATTAACCGGGACCTGGTTTGACCGGGAAATCCCCACCCCGGACCTTAATCCCAGGCAGTATGCGAGCAAGGCTGCGCCCGCCCGGCAGACAGGTACCTTCATCACCGGTGTTCGAAGCGTCATGCCGTGGTGGAAGCTGGACGGCCAGTGGGTTAAAGACGGCGACGGTGAAGGCGCCATCGTCGGAGCGGCGCTGGCCCGAAGGCTATCTCTTTCCCCGGGCGATGAATTCAAAATAGACCGTGACCGCGCCTCCCGGAAATTGCGGGCCAATGCCGTTGTAAGCACCGGTGGGCCTGAAGAGGAACAGGTTTTCGTAAGCCTGCCGGTGGCACAGCAAATAATGGGCATTGAATACGGTGTCGACAAGGTGCTGGTAAGCGCCCTGGTCACCCCCAGCGACAGGATCGTCGAATCTATCAAAGGAAAAGACCCCAAAGCCATGACCCCCGAAGAATATGAGACCTGGTATTGCACGCCCCTGGTAGAATCCATCGCCTTTCAGATCGAGGAGGTTGTTACCGGGGCAACGGCCGGCCCCATTCGCCAGGTCTCCGAAGCTGAGAGCAATTTCCTGGGACGCACCCAGCTACTGGTACTGCTGATCACGGGCGTGGCATTGCTGGCGTCCCTCCTTGGCGTGATGTCCGCCATGACTACGATGGTCATGGAACGGCGCCGGGAAATTGGACTGATGAAAGCCATCGGCGCCGAGGACTCGCAAATCGCCGGTATCTTTCTCCTTGAGGCCGGGATCATTGGGCTGGTCAGCGGGCTTGCCGGCTATGCCGCCGGTCTGGGGCTGGCCCAGTTCATCGGCCGCCAGGTATTCGGTCTGGGGTTCTCCTTCAGCGCCATAGCCTTCCCCCTGACCCTGGTAGTTTCAACAACTGTCGCCCTGGCGGGCAGCTTCCTGCCGGTTACCCAGGGTGTAAGAATGGACCCCATAGCATTGCTGAGGAAGGGGTAGGCCATGCTGCGCAAGATCATCATCAGGTCGCTCCTCGCCGGGCGCCGCCGCCTCGCCCTGGCGGCAATTGCGGTATTGATGGCCGCCGCCATGGTCGCCGCCCTTTCGACCCTGTCTTTCGAAATGAGAAGCAAAGCCGGCAAGGAGCTCGCCAGCTACGGCGCCAATCTGGTCCTGGTTCCCCGGACGGTCTTGCCGGCGGCCGGTCCGGGCATATTGTTCGGCGACGCGGCCGGCCAGGATTCCATCGCCGCCGCCGGTCTGGATATCCTCCGGGTCCGGGAAGACATCGACGCCTATGTTCCCTATCTTTACGCCCTGGGCTTGGCCCGGGACCAGAATGTGGTGATTGCCGGGGCGCCCCTGGACCAGCTCCGGCTCCTGGCTCCATACTGGCAAATCCAGGGCCAGTGGGCGCCGGGTCCTTCGT
>CAZFEA010000150.1:0-1406 GCA_964518085.1 uncultured Dehalococcoidia bacterium | reverse complement strand
GGGTAAGAACGTTGCCGCCAGGCTGTCGCTGCAAGCCGGCGATGAATTCGAGTTAAAAATTAATCGCCAACGGGCAACTTTCATGGTTGCCGGGGTTGCCAGCATCGGCGGCTCAGAGGACAATCAGGTGTTCATCGATCTGGCTGCCGCCCAGCGTCTATCGGGGAGGGAGGGCCAGGCAGACCTGGTACAAATACGCGCCGGTTCCGATGGCCGCCGGCTGACCGAGCTGGCTGCGGAACTGGAGAACCAGATTCCCGGCGTGGAGGCGCGCGTAATCCGGCAGATTGCGGATGCCGAAGCCAGGATAGTCTCCCGGATCGAGCTGTTGATGGCGCTGTTGACCGTGGCAGTTGTCCTGGCCTCTGCCCTGGCTGTTTTTTCCGCTATCAGCGCGGGTGTCCTCGAACGCACCGGGGAGATCGGGCTGATAAAGGTGATGGGAGCCAGAAGCCGGTGGATAATGCTGCTTTTCCTCAGCGAGGCATGGACGGTGGCCCTGGCCGCCGGGGTAATTGGCACCGGCCTTGGCTTCGGACTGGCCCGGGCCATTGGGGCCAGCGTCTTCAGCACAAGTCTTTCTTTCAGAGTCGAAGCCATTCCTCTGACCTTCGGCACCGTGGTTGTGGTCACCACCCTGGCCAGCCTGTGGCCGGTGCGCAGCGCGCTTGGCGTAGAGCCAGTCACCGCGCTGAACGGTGAATGAGGAGCCAGGAGATAGAGATAGAGACATGACCGATAACCTTGTGGAAATAACCGGCCTGACCAAGAACTATGGCAACATGTACGCCCTGGACCATGTCGACTTTGCTGTGGGCCGGGGCCAATGGGTCAGCATGATGGGGCCGTCCGGTTCGGGAAAGACCACCTTGCTCAACATCATCGGCTGCCTGGACAAGCCGAGCAGCGGACAGGTGACGGTTGGCGGCACTGACATAGGCGCCCTCACCGGCCCGGAGCTTATCCGTTTTCGACGCGAAACCGTGGGACTGGTATTCCAGCAATTCCACCTTGTGCCCTATCTTACCGCCGTGGAAAACGTCATGCTGGCGCAGTACTTTCACAGCGTGGCCGACGAGGCCGAGGCAAGGCAAGCATTGGAACGGGTCGGTCTGGGAGACCGCCTTCACCATCTCCCATCGCAGCTTTCAGGCGGTGAGCAGCAGCGGGTCTGCGTCGCCCGCGCCCTGATCAACCAGCCGTTGCTGATACTGGCCGACGAGCCTACGGGAAACCTCGACCAGCACAGCGAGCAACTGGTAATGGAAATCTTCCGCGGTCTTCATCGCCAGGGACATACCCTCATCGTGGTGACCCACGACCCCGAGGTCGGCCGCATGGGACAAACGCTCATTACCCTTGAGCATGGAAAGATAGTAACAGGTGACAGGTGACAGGCGCTTGTC
>CAZFEA010000149.1:0-8008 GCA_964518085.1 uncultured Dehalococcoidia bacterium | reverse complement strand
CGGCCTTGATGGCCAGCGGTAAACGGGCGCAGCCGTAGCCTTCCAGGGAAGCCGCGCCGAAATGGTCCATCAGGGTGCGGGACGCCGCTTCAAGACCGAATACCGTGTTGTCCATGGTAGTGACCGGCCCGGCGAAATCCGCATAGCTGAATCCCTCTGGTACCAGCAGTTCCGCCGGATGCAGGCGGACCAGTTCCGAGGGAAACTGCGGCGCGGCGGTTTCGGTGGTGGCAAACTCGCTGGTGGTAATGTCGACATAGGCGATTCCCGCCCTGGACCCCTCTACCACCAGCGCCGCCAGGTAGTTGTTGGTTTTTCCGTCCAGCAGCGCGCTTTCGACCACGGTGCCGGGGGTGATGACCCGGACTACATCCCGGGGAACGATTCCCTTGCCTGTGGGGGCGGTCAGTTGCTCGCACACGGCCAGCTTGTAACCCCTGGACAGAAGCCTTCCCACGTAGTTGTCCAGGGCATGATAAGGTATGCCGGCCATGGGGAAGCGCTGCCCCTTGCCCATGCCCCTGGACGTCAGGACGATATTGAGATCCCTGGAGACCATGCGGGCATCTTCATCGAAGGTCTCGTAGAAGTCGCCCAGGCGGAAGAGGACAATGGTGCCCGGGTAGCTCTGTTTTACCCGCAGGTATTGTTGGCGGATGGGCGTCAGCTTCGGTTCTTCCACAGCGAGAACATTTTAGCAAAATGGGGCAACCGGTACCACAGGCGCCCCTGACTAAATCCGAAATCCGAATATCTAAATCCGAAACAAACTCGAAATTCATAACGTAGTTCCGAACGTTTCGGGCTTCGGATTTATCTGAACCGGTATCACAGGCGTCCCCGCCTGTAAGGTGTAGCCGGTACCACAGGCGTCCTCGCCTGTGAGACATGGTTTTCACCCGATCACTTGATCACCAGATGACGTGAATGTTATCTGGAACTTGTTGTTTGTCACTTAGAACTTGCGAGAGCTTACGGAGCACAAAACCTTGGGGTTTCTGCTGCATCTGCTATAATAACAAGATATTTGTGAATATCTCGCAGAGGGCGTAAATGCCCCATATGCCCCACGATTTGTAGGGCGATTTGGATGCTGGAACGGTTGCACGAGTCGGCAAAGTTGGGATACTGGACGCCATGCTTGTTCGCTTTGACGCGAATTATCTCTTTGCAGAGGTTTTGGTGGTATCGGGACCGCAGATCCTTAATCAGCAAGGCTTATAGAATCCAATCACATGCTCTTCGAGCATCCGGTTCTCTACCATGGAGGTGAGGTCAACCTTATTGCTAACTGGCAGCATTCTTCGATCCCGGTTGATATCCCTTTTGTTGATCCCGGGAACTTCGAAGCCGAGGGATTTCCCGATCTCTGCCAGACCTTCGGCGGTTCGCGAATTCCGGCCCCTGAAGATGGAGTTTCCGACGACAAGAATTGCAGCCCTTCCAGGTTTCAATACCCGGTACATTTCGGCTATTGCCGATCTCATTTCGCTAAAATAGGAACAGAGTACCTTGCTCTTTTTTTCATCAACCTCGGCAATCTCAGAGGCGACTCTCAGGACAAATGGTGGCAGTGAATCGCTCTTCGACTTCGTACTCTCGTTCCCGATGTAAAAGGTTTTCTGCTTTGCCAGTTGGCTTATGGGGTAACCAAGCCAAACGAGCGAGAACTTATGGGCTCGCATGTAATCTATGGCGTTGGAGGCGTACGGCGGGGAGGTGATTATGAGGCTGACCGAGTTATCCCGGAGGGGCAAGTCCTGAGAAAATCCGTAGTGTACCTGGGCGTCAGCGTGCATTGGTGGCTGCGGGACTGCGCGCACAACCTCGAGATTCGCTTTCAGTTTCTTTTCGAACTCCAGGATGGCGGAGCGCAACCGCTTGCCCTTGGCGTCCGGTTTGATGTCGCTACCTTCAGGGATAATTGATACCTTATGAGGCCGGGTGTGCCCGAGGTCCATGGCTTGAGATACGCCACCGGACTTGGTTATTATTGTCGAGGAAAAAACGAGCTGGAGAAACTCCCGAGTACTCGTGTCATCGATCCGTTCGATTTCGGTTATCAGGGCCAGAAGCTCAATCTGAGTTTGGGGTAGAAACCAATAGTCGACGAACTCCCTGGTCTCCGCGTCCCATCTCCTTTTGGCAAGCTCGATAAGTTTGTCGCGTTCCGTGGCGAGAAGCATCCTGGCGTTGGCCAGGACCTTGAGACCGCAATAGGACAGTTTCGCAGGGTCGGTATGGGCAGTTTTAACCCTGGAGATCAGCAAAGCAAGCCAGTCAATGTCAAAACCTATGCCACGCCTGCCGTTAAGAAAGGCCTCCAGCACCGTCGTTCCCGATCCGACCATGGGATCGAGAACACTTTCCGCCGGATTGGTTAGTTCCAGGATGAACTTGCGTGGCAGTTCGGGTGGGAATTTTGCCGGAAATGAATGGAAATTGTGCAGAGGATTATAGGTCGATTTATCCTTGAAATTGAGATCACTTGAAAGCAGTGCGTGCAGTGTCTCGAGATATTTGAGGTCGATGTCGGTGGTAACTACGGCTTTCCTCCGCTAAAGGCTAAGTGATTCTATATCAAAGAAGGATGACAGTCCAGCCCCCTACCAGGGGCGAACACGCTATGATTTCTTATGCGCACATTTCGCGGTCCCTCAGGGGTTTGATTTGTCAAACCCGGTCAGGGCTTGATGAATCAATCCCCTACTCTGCGACAATAAGTGCGTTTGTATTAGTCCGGCCCACCGAGCATATTCTCCAATGTTTGCAGCAGGCGAGTGGGGCTAAACGGCTTGGTCAGGTAATCGTCCGCTCCCACCTCCATCGCTCTTTGGCGGTCTTTTTCCTGGGCCATGGCGGTAAGCATTATGATCTTTATGCCAGCCGTGGCCGGATCTGACTTCAACACCTGGCAGACGGTGAAGCCGTCAACTTCGGGCATGAGTATGTCCAGCAAGACACAGTAGGGCTTTTCCCTGGAAGCGATGGCCAGGGCCTCATTGCCATCACGGGCTACCAGGATGCGGTATCGCTCGTCAGTCCCCAGGGTCGTCAGCAAGAGGCTTACTAACGACTCCTCGTCATCGGCGATCAACACTTTTCTGGTCATAGAATTTACCTCCTGAATGTGCATATCTAACATGGGCGGGAAAATGCTCTTCAGATCGTCGGCAATGTGAAGTGAAAGGTCGATCCTTTGCCGGGATTGCTCTCCAACCAGATTTCTCCCTGCATCAACTCTACCAGGGATTTTGTTATGTACAGTCCCAAGCCTGTGCCCTTCACCGTCATCGTTTCCGGGCGGCGGATTCGGTGAAAACTGGTGAAGAGATCGGGCATATCTTTGGGGCCGATGCCGATGCCGTCGTCGGAGACGCTCATCACCACTCGCCGCCGCTCTTGATCATGTTGCGCCAGCACCACCACTCTGCCGCCATCAGGACTGTACTTCACAGCATTATCAACCAGGTTGGTCAGAACCTGCTCCATCTTGTTCTGGTCGCCCCACACAGCCGGGACATCGGCAGGAATAACCACGGTAAACTGGTGCCGGTTAGTGACGGCCTTTAAGTTGCTAACCACCTTTTCTGCAATCGGGGCTATCGAGAAGCGCTCGCGCTTGAGGTCGAGTTTGCCGGCATGGATGCGGGACACCTCCAGCAGTTCATCAATTATGGCCGTCATGCGCAGGGAGGCATGGTAGATCATCTGGAGCCATGCCCGGCGGTTCTCTGGCGCCGGGTCACGATGGAGCAGCAGTTCGGTAAAACCCACGATGGTGGTAATCGGGGTGCGTAGCTCGTGGGAGGCCACAGACACGAAGGTATCCTTACGGCGGTCCAGATCGCGCTGTCTGGTGACGTCCGACACCACCATGCCGGGCAGCACCTGGCCCGGCCCCAGCTCGATGCGGAAGACGCGGACCAAAAGCTCCCGTCTTTCGGGCCGCCCCATTATCAGGTCCACCGGGCCGCTGGCCTCGATTTGGTTCAAAAGGGTGTCGCGCAAAACGCCCAGGGCCTCGGGATTTTCGAAGTCAGCCACCTTCATCTGTATGAGGTCATCAATATGTCTGCCCGCCGTTTCCGATGCCGTCAGTCCGGTAATAGCAGAAAGTGCGTTATTCCACAGCACGACGCGCCCCTCGTCGGTGAACACAGCCAGGCCTTCGGTGACACTCATGATTATGGCCGTGAGGCTGGCCTCGCTCTCGCCCAGTTTCCGGTTGGCTGCAACCAGCTCCTCGGTTCGCCGGGCGACGAGCCGCTCTACACGTGAGGCACGGGCGATCATGCCCTGGGCGTAGGTCGCCCCGCTGCCTATCAGGGCAAACCCTGCAAGCAGAACGGCCAGGGGCATCCAGGGCAACCCGGTCGGCGCACTGCCCGCGGGCTGGACCACCATAACCCATTGCCGGTCCGCTACATCGATTGCTATTCGCCACGGCGAACCGGGGTCGGAGGCTACCCCCCCCCCCCATATCTGGTCCTGAGGAATACATGAAGACCGGCCCGGAAGGGCCGGTCACGTCATAGAGCCACAAATTGATGTTTGCCGGTGGCCTGTTTCTGAACGATGCCGCTACCATCTCGTTAACCCTGAATACCCCGAGCGCGAATCCCAGGAGATGCTGCCGGCGCTGCTCCAGGGAATCCAGCGGCTGGAATTTCTGGTAAACGGGGACGAACAACAGGAACGACATCTGCGACTCCGGCTCCTGGACAATTCGCAGTGGCCCGGTCATCGCCGGCTTCCCGGTGTCCCGCGCCAGCTCCAGAGCCTGGCGCCGGACCGTTTCGGAACCCAGGCCGAACCCCAGCGCCACCTTGTTGCCCCTCATGGGTTCGACATAAAACACCGGAAAGTACTCGGGGCGGTTGCCAGCCACAACCAGCCGGCCGCCCGGGTCAAGCTCCATTACCTGGAAGCCATCAAGTCCATCGGCGCGGGCCGCCTTGATGTAGGCGGTCATCTCCTCACCGGGAACACGGGGGAGCCACTCCAGAGCCTGTATCTGCGGGCTGTCAGCCAGCGCGGAGCGAGTGAACGCGGCGAACTCGTGTCGTTCCACTTCAACCGAGGCATCAAACAGCGCCCTGATCGAATCCACGACCTCGATACTTCTGTCAACCGTCCTTCCCAGGGCTGTGGCGTGCGCGGACGCACGTTCTCTGAACTCCCTCTGGGACCGGTCCCTCTCCAGGCTTGTGAACAGGAGGAACGAGGCGACGGTAAGGGCGATGCCTGCCAGCAGTATGGCGCCGACGGAAAGGTACTGTCGCCAGTGCCCGGTCGGCCCGTCGGCCCTTTCTTTGGAGAACAATGGTATCTTTCTCCCTGACCCAATTAGTGGTGGAGCAAGGGAATACTATTATGAGAGGGAAGGAAATGTCAAGGCGGTGGCCGCTTGGTGACGGGTCTTGGCGCTCCCCTGGGCCAGCCGCGTCTAAAAGAGCCTTTCTATCTGTCATTTGGATGGGCGCGTCTTAGCCCTTGAGCAGGCCATGGACCAGGACGCCGTCGACGCGGCCCTGGCACTCTTCGGGCGGCGGCACCGGGGTCTTCGGAATATCCAGCCGCAGGTGGCAGGCAAAGCAGCGTCTGGCTTCGTTGAAGGCGGCTTCTGCGCTATAGCCGATCTCCGCCTGTTCGAAGGTTGAAACCCGCTTTTCGATGGGGATGGCGGTAAGTTCAACCCGTTTCCAGAAGGCGAAGTCTTCGTCCCTGCCGAGTATCTGATCGTTGGGTTCAGGCGGCAGGAGGACCTCATCGATGACGCCTTTGCCGCCAAGATACTTGTCGATGGCCGCGGCAGCTTTCCTGGCGGCGGCGATAGACTCAATTACCGAGGACGGGCCGCTCACCGCGTCACCCCCGGCGTAGACCCCCGGCCTGGAGGTCTCCATGGTCTCTTCGTTGACCTGGATGCGGTTGCCCCGCTGGGTCTTGACGCCGAAAGCGGCGGGAACATCGGGCGCCTGCCCGATGGCGGCAATGACTACATCGTATTCTTCCGTGTATTCGCTGCCGGGGACCGGTTCCGGGCTGCGGCGGCCGCTGGCATCGGGTTTGCCCAGGCGCATCTTGAGGTACTCCATTTTCACCTTGCCCCCGGCCATGGAAACCCGGTTGGGGGCGGTGAGGAAGTCGATCTTGACCCCCTCTTCCAGGGCGCCTTCAACCTCTTCATGGGCGGCGGGCATCTCGGCCCGCGTGCGGCGATAGACCATGACTACTTCTTTGACCCCCAGCCGGACAGCAACCCTGGCGGCGTCGATGGCGGCATTGCCTCCACCGATAACCGCGACGCGGTTGCCCAGGGTCACCTTCTTGCCCAGGCTGACGTCCCTGAGAAATGCGGCACAGTCGATAACATTGGATGTGTCCTCTCCGGGGATGGCCAGCTTCAAGCCCTTGTGCGCCCCCGGGGCCAGGTAAACGGCGTTGAATCCCTGTTTGAGCAGGTCATCGACCGACTCGACCCTGGTGTTGGTCTTTATCTGTACCCCGATGTCGGTCATCTCTTTGATCTCGGCAGCCAGGATGTGGCGGGGAAGGCGGTATTCCGGTATCCCTACCCGCATCATGCCGCCAGGTTCGGGCAGCGCCTCGAAGACTACCGCATCATGGCCCTGCTTGCGCAGGTAATAGGCGGCGGTGAGACCGGAAGGGCCGGCGCCGACAACGGCCACCTTCTTGCCGGTCGCCGGAGCAACCCTGGAGTACTTGCGCCAGATTTGCTCTTTATCGTTCTCCACCGCCCAGCGTTTCAGGTTCTTGATGCCGATGGGGTCATCGTGGAGGCCGCGCCGGCAGCCCTGTTCGCAGAAGTGGACGCAGACCAGCCCCAGGGTATGAGGGAAAGGTATCTTTTCCCGGTTAACGGCCACCGCTTCGGAAGCCTTGCCCTTGAGGGCGAGGCGCACATATCGGGGGGCGTCAATGCGGGCGGGACAGGCGGCCTGGCAGGGCACCACATAGTCGTTCCAGATGGGGATTTTCTGCCACAGGGCTTTCTTGTCCATCAGGGCGGCGGTGGGGCAGACCTCCACGCAGGTAAAGCAGAACTTGCATCCGGCTTCGGGAAGCGGGCGGTTGAAAGCCGTTCCCACCAGGGCTTCGCTGCCGCGGTGGGTGAAGGCGATGGCGTATATCTTCCGGGCATCGCAGCAGCCGCGGATACAGCGGCCGCACAGGATGCACAAATTGTAGTTGCGCTGGAAGTAGGGCTGATCGTCCTTGTAGATCGGCTGTCCGCGATAGCTGTAGGGCAGGGTCATGTTCTTCATGCCCATGTAGTCCGCAACCCGCTGCAGCTCGCAGTTGTAGTTCTTGGGACAGGTGACGCACCGCTCGGTCACCTCGACATTGCGCAGGCAGATGTCGTCGGGGCCACACCGCTTGCGCCGCCAGCAATCGATACAGGCGCGGGGGTGTTCGGTAAAGGTAAGCTCGAGGACCTCACGGCGCAGTTGCTGAAGCTGGGGCGTCCTGGTCTTTACCACCATTTTATCGGTGGCCGGGGTGGTGCAGGAGGGGGGAAAACCCCGCAGGCCCTCGACCTCGACGAGGCAGATGCGGCAACCGCCAAAGTTGGGCAAAAAGGGATGATAGCACAGGGTGGGTATATAGATGTTGGAATCGAGGGCGGCTTCGAGTACGGTGGCGCCCCGCTTGGCCTTGACTTCCTTGCCGTCGATGGTCAGGGTCATTATGTCCATGGTTGTCATTCCTTATAACAATCTAAGATTTAAGATTCAAGATACAAGACGATAATTAACCACGAATAAACAACGATCTAAGATTTAAGATTCAAGATTTAAGACGTTAGTTAACCACGAATAAACACTAATTAACACTAATACCTTAAGGAAAACAGGAATTAGAATTTCTTGAATCTTGAATCTTCAATCTTGAATCTCTTTTATTCGTGTTAATTCGTGGTTACCCGTTA
Source organism: uncultured Dehalococcoidia bacterium (assembly GCA_964518085.1). GTDB lineage: Bacteria > Chloroflexota > Dehalococcoidia > JACQUA01 > JACQUA01 > JACQUA01. The sequence continues at coordinate 51 of CAZFEA010000149.1, read as the reverse complement.
ACCCCTGGGGGCGGGGAGGGGAATCTTTCAATCTTTCAATGTTTCAGTTTT
>CAZFEA010000148.1:0-8055 GCA_964518085.1 uncultured Dehalococcoidia bacterium | reverse complement strand
CCTGGCTGAGGGAATAAGCATCGCCTGGCGGATGTTGCTCCGGGGCATTTTCCAGCTCCGGTGGGCAAAGAACTCCAGGATTTCTTGCTCCAGGCCTGGGTCAACGGCAAGTTTTTCCCCGAGCACGGCGGCGATAGCCTCCCTGGTTATGTCATCTTCTGTCGGGCCAAGGCCCCCGGTGGTGATCACAATGTCGGAACGGGACAGGGCCCGCTGGAGGACGTCCACCAGCCGGCCAAGGTTATCCCCAACCTGGGAAATAAAATAGAGATCGATGCCCAGTAGAGGCAATTCAGCGGCAATGAAGGCCGCATTGGTATCGGTAATTTGTCCGAGGAGAAGCTCGGTGCCGATGGAGGCTATCTCAGCACGCATTTGTTACTCCCCTTGTAGGGGCGAGCCATGGGCGGAGTGGTGGCCGAGGTGGGGTACGGCTCGCCCGCCCGGGGCCGGGGCTCCGGGCCATGGCGGACTAACCGATGGTTAGCCCCTACGCCTGTCCCACTAACATCGTATCGCCGATATGCCAAGGTACTTCTCAACCATTTCCATGGCGCAGTACTCGCCGCACATGCTGCAGGCGGGGCCACGGGTGGCGAAGCGCTCATGCAATTTCCGCGAGCCTTTCGGATCCAACGACAGCTCAGCTTGTTTCTCCCAGTCCAGGTGCTTCCTGGCCAGCGACATCTGGTAGTCCCAGTCACGCGCGCCTTTGACGCCCTTGACGATGTCAGCGGCATGGGCCGCAATGCGGGAAGCGACGACTCCCTGTTTGACGTCTTCGACTTCGGGCAGGGAAAGGTGTTCCGAAGGGGTAACGTAGCAGAGAAAGTCCGCCCCGGCGGCAGCGGCAATAGCCCCACCAATGGCGCCGGTAATATGGTCATACCCCGCCCCGATGTCGGTCACCAGCGGGCCCAGGACATAAAAGGGGGCGCCCTTGCAGATGCTCTTTTCCAACTGGATATTGGCCACCACCTGGTCCAGCGGAATGTGGCCCGGACCCTCCACCATCACCTGTACTCCCGCCGCCCACGCCCGCTCCACCAGCTCCCCGAGGGTGAGAAGTTCTTCCAACTGCGCCCGGTCGGTTGCGTCCGCCAGGCTGCCGGGCCGCATGCCGTCACCCAGGCTCAAAGTAACATCATAGGCACTGGCTAGTTCCAGGAGCCGGTCATAACGTTCGAAAAGCGGGTTCTCTTTCCCGTGATGAAGCATCCAGCCAATAAGAAATGAGCCGCCCCGGGAAACGACGTCGGTCACCCGCTTTTGCGTTTTGAGCCGGGCTACCGCCGCCTGGGTAATGCCACAGTGGACGGTTATGAAGTCAACTCCATCGGCAGCCTGCTCCTCAATGCCCCGGAAGATATCATCTTCGGTCATCTGGACGATAGCGCCATGGTTATTGATGGCCTCGATGGCCGCCTGGTACACCGGCACCGTGCCGAAGGGCGCCGGGCAATGACTCAAGATGGTGCGCCGGATGTGGCTGATGTCGCCTCCGGTACTCAGGTCCATCACCGTATCCGCCTGAAAGTCCAGCGCCGCCCTGAGCTTATTGAGCTCGGCATCCAGGTCGCAAAACGCGGATGAGGTGCCGATGTTGGCATTGACCTTGGTGCGCAGGCCCTTGCCCACGCCGCAGGCTTCCAGGCCGCGATGGTTGATATTGGCCGGGATGACGATTTTGCCGTCTTTAAGTCCCTGGAGGACGAGGTCCTCGGGTACTCCTTCCCGATAGGAGACCTGCTTGATTTGCGGGGTGACAATTCCCTGCCTGGCAGCTTCCAGTTGGGTCATCTGAGTGCTCCGTAAGGCCGATAAACGTAGAAGTATTGCTATTCTATATCAGCAACAGGCAACAGGCAATCGCCCTTGCATCGCCGATGATATGATAAATCGTCCGACTCGGATGATTTACAAGTATCCCATGGTTGCGCGCCAACTATTCCATTCCGGTCAATTGAAGGCGAACCGACGGCGATTCACTGATGACAGGTGTTACACAGAGATCCCGGACGGCCGATGGTTGACGCTTCAAAGACCCGTTCGGGGCGGTATTTTCCGACAATGACCAGGTCGCCCCCGGGGCTGAAATAGTCCGGAAGCATGCCCAGGTAGACCACTTCCAGATTTTCCACCCCGTCAGTCAGGACAAATTTGACCGTCCTGGCAGAGTTGTCCTGGGCGATCGAACCCGGGACGACCTGCCCCTGGACCACGAGGTGCCGCTCGCCCGAAGGCGCCTGACTTTTGACCTGGCTGACGGTGAGATAGCTATCTCCTGAACGGAGCATACCGCCGTAAATAGCGAAACCTATCCCGGCCGCTGCCACCACTACGATTAACAGAAGCCAGGGTTTTCTGAATTTCATTTTCCGTGCCATTTCAAAGCAATAGGGAGGGCATTCGCCCTCCCTATCATACCATAGTGAGATCGCCGCGGTGACCCGCCCCCTAAATCTCGTTGTCCATGATCTTCTGTTTCAACGTTTCCCACTCGCGGGCCGTCAGAACGCAGCAGTTGCCCGGCTCCCCAATCTCGACGTGATCATCACAAAGCTTCACTACCGGGCAATGCCCCTTGCCGCACAGTTCCACGATTTTCAATCGAATCACCTCCTTTCCCGGCTGTCGAATTTAGCCGGAGGTCCCGACTGCGCCGGTAGCCGGTCATGACCGGGACCACAGGCCAAAAGCCTTCCATGTCTGAAATACCCTATACTACCATGCAGTATCTATCTTGTCAATAGAGTTCCCGGCGACCGAAATCCCTTTCATGCAGTGCCAGGGGATCCGGTTAACGATCACGCCAAGACGTTCGTGCGTTGATTACTCGTATCACGGCAATGCAAGGGCGAGCCATCGGCTCGCGGCTACGGGTCCGGCACGGTGCGACGTGCCGCTACGAGGACTCGGTCTTTGTTGCGGCTAATCTGCGTATATGCTAGACTATACCGGCCATGCGAATCATATCCGGAGCCGGCAAGGGCGTGCGGCTGAAATCGCCCCACAAGCTGGCGACCCGGCCCACAACCAACCTGGTCCGGGGCGCGCTTTTTTCCATGCTGGCTTCCCTGGGCGCCAAATTAGACCGCGTCCTTGACCTCTTCGCCGGCACCGGGGCGCTGGGAATTGAAGCCCTCAGCCGCGGGGCCAACCAGATTGATTTTGTGGAACAAAACTCCCGGGCGTGCGCGCTTATTCGCGAAAACATTGGCCAGGTTGACGGCAGCGGTCTTTCTCACGTTTATTGCACCAGCGTCGGCAAAGCCCTCCAATTCCTTTCCGGCCCCTATGACCTGGTCTTGATGGACCCGCCCTATGCCAGTCCGGAACTCGCCACGTTGATGGCCAATCCTTCCCTTTCCCGGTCCCTTGCTCCAGGGGGCTTCCTGGTGGTCCTGCACTCCAGCCGGACCGAAATCAGGCCGGCCGATGCCAGCCTGACTATGGTCAAAGAGCGTAAACACGGAGACACCAGCCTCTCTATTTTTGAGAAGGAGGGCGCAGCTTGACCGTCGCACTCTATCCTGGAAGCTTTGACCCTGTGACCAACGGCCACCTCGATGTTGCCACCAGGGCTGCCAGGCTGTTTGACCGGGTAGTTATCGGTGTCTTCGGCAAACCGGCCAAACACCTGCTTTTCACGGTGGAGGAACGGGTTGAGTTATGGAAAGGCGCCCTCGGCAATCTCTGCAATGTATCGATTGAGCCTTACAGCATGCTCACCGTGGAGTTTGCCAGGCAGATCGGCGCCCAGGTCATCGTCAGGGGCTTGAGGATGAGTTCGGATTTCGAGGGTGAGTTCGAAATGGCCCTGATGAACAAACAGATCAGCCCCAAAATGGAATCGGTTTTCCTTATGGCCAATTTGCCGTTTCAATTCTTGAGCTCCAGCCTCTTAAAAGAGATTGTGCAATTGGGTGGAGACATAACCAGCATGGTGCCACCCAACGTGCTGGCGGCTCTCGAATCCAAGTTTAAGGTCCCTCTGCACAAAGAACAGAATCTTATCAGGAGGTAGCACGTGTCTTACAAAATCACCGAGGAATGCATCAGTTGCGGGGCCTGCGAACCCGAGTGTCCCAACAAGGCCATATCCGAAGGTGACAAAATCTACGTCATAAACCCGGACCGGTGCACCGAGTGCGTCGGGCATTTCCCAAAATCCCGCTGCGCCGAGGTGTGCCCCGTGGATTGCTGCGTACCTGACGAGGCACACCCCGAAACCAGGGAGCAACTCCTGGTCAAATTCACCGCCCTCAACCCCGGCAAGCAGCCGAAGGTGTAGTGGGTTCCTTGGGTTCCTTGGGTTCCTTGGGTTCTTTGGTTCGGGTGGCGTGGAACCCAACGAACTCAATGAACTCAATGAACTCTTGACGAGTTTCAATTTCGCAAAATTCCGCCAGGACTGTTATCATTTATTTACATACAAACAGGAGGCTTCAAACCCAATGGCAATCAGAATCACCGAAGAATGCATCACGTGCGGTGCATGTGAACCTGAGTGCGAGAACAAAGCAATCAGTGAAGGGGAACCAACTTACATCATTGACCCCGACAAGTGCACCGAGTGCGTGGGCATCTCCGATACCCCGAAGTGCGCGGAGGTCTGCTCCGTCGACTGCTGCAAACCCGATCCGAATCGCGTAGAGAGCTACGAACAGCTTCTGGCGAAATGGCAGAAACTACATCCCGGGCAGACACCAACCAAGGGTTTGCGCAAATAAGCCGCAGACCGCATCAGCATGCTGAGGCCTTCGTCCCGGAATTCCGGGACGAAGGCCTTTTTTTTGTCAACATGCAGAATGAGCCAATACAAACGTATTTATTCTCGCCGCCCAGGGGCAGCCCTATGTGTCTGCCCGCGGGCGAACACACAGCTTCACCCCTGCGAATCCCGCGAGGGGAGAGGAAACTACTGTCGAGGCATTCATGCAACTTCGTGCTGGCGATCGCCGCCGCAACGTTGACTGCCTTTCTAGCCATCGCCTGTCAACCCGCTGCCTTCGCGCCGGTACAACCATGGCCATCAGCTAATGAGGCAGGGGACTGGAAGATTAGATGGGATGCTACCCTGACCGCGGCCAGGGACGAGGGGCTTGTCACCATCTATGCCACTGTCAGTCCGGAGGTCAGGGTTGCCATAAGCAAGGCATTTAATAGACGGTTCGATATTCGCACCGAGTTCGTGACCGGCACGGCCGCCGAGCTTACCTTGAAGCTACTCACCGAAGGGCAGGCCGGCCTGTACCTGGGAGACGTCGTCCTGGCAGGCGCAGCGCCACTTATCACTTCCATGAAACCCGAGGGCTTATTGGCCCCGGTACGCCCTGTACTCATACTGCCCGAAGTGCTGGACGGCAAAATGTGGCACGGCGGAACGCTGCCTTTCGCTGACCGGGGGACCATGGCGATGGCTCTCACCACACAATTTAACCTGGGACTGATACGTAATACCGCCATGGTCAGGGAAGAAAGCCTGGCCTCGTTCAATGACCTTTTAAAACCGGAGTGGAAGGGTAAGCTGGTCATGTTTGATCCCACCGTAAGCGGCAGCGGGAGCAACCTGGTTGCGGCATGGGTGCTGGGTGGCTGGGGACTGGAGACAACCAAAGAATATCTCAGGAGCCTGGTCCGGCAGGAGCCAAGCCTCACCAGGGACCAGCGTCTTCTTGTGGAATGGGTGGCCAGGGAGAAATATCCGCTGGGGCTCGGTGGGGGTACAGGCCACGTGGCCTCTTTTATCAGGGCCGGCGCTCCGGTTCAGCCGGTACAAACAGCGGAAGGCGGCTATGTGACCTGGGGACCCGGCGGCCTCGGGGTACCGGTTAAGCCGGCCCATCCGGCAGCCGCCGCGGTGTTCATCAACTGGCTTTTGAGCAGGGAAGGTCAGACGGTCTTCTCAGAGGCCTTTGGCAGCCCGAGCAAAAGGGTTGATGTTCCGGATACCGGGAAATACGCTTCTTTCGTTCCCATTCCCAACGCACAGGTCTACGTTGAAGATGAAGAAGGCGCCCTGGCCCGGGGGCAGATCATTAGAATGGCCGGGGAAATAATGGCGCCTTTGTTCCGGTAAAAACTAGCTCCTGACTCCTAACCGCAACAAGCTGCCCCAATCTCCGGGGAGCAGCGGGAAGAAAATAGCCAGCTTTGACGCCAGTAGTGAGGCTATTTTGGACTGCCGGATGGGTTCGCTCAGGTCTATCGCCTGGAAGTGTAGCATAGCGACTACGAGCAACAAACACAAGAACAGGCCCATCGCAAGACCGAACAATAGCCCGCCCAGGCGGTCCAAGATGCCCAAACCAGCCATGGAAACAGCTTTTCGCATTATCATTCCCACGACCGAAGCCAGGACGATGACGCCAGCCCATACAACGATGAAGCCCAGGGCATTGGCCAAAAGCGGACTGGTTATAAACGTGAGCTTGGCGGCGGCAAACCCGTAGTGAATGCTTGCCAGCTTGAGTCCCAGGGCGAAACCAGCAAAGCCTAATACGGTGACGACCAGGCCCCGGCTCAGGCCCCCGAGGGCTGTGCCTGCCAGGATAATGATCAGGATGACATCAAGCCAGTTCACCGCGGTTCCCTTAGTGCCTTATCTCGATATGACATTGAAAGACTTCTGGGCCAGCGCCTTGTCGGTACCCCGCTCCTTCAGCGTAAAGGTTAGCTGTACCCTCTTCCCCGGGGGCTTCAAGTTGGCCCCCTGCATGAAAAGAAAGACATCCTGGCCGGGAGCCAGCAGCCATTCGCCGGCGCCCAGGGGTTCCAGCGCCTTCCCATCGCTTTGCTGGACATCAAAGTAATACAGCGTGTTCTCATTCCCCGTATTCTTCACCTTGGCGTTGAAGTGATAGGCATCGGAAGATAATGCCATCCCATCGACCATAGGTTCGTAGTTCCCCGTCGCCGGATTGCGAACGTTTATGTCAAGCAATTCCCCCCTTGGGTTTGAGGCGGGCTGGGGCCGCGGGGTCGACCTGACTTCAGGCGCCCTCTGGACGGGCGGGGGAGCCGCCGGGGGCGGCGCAGCCGGGACACCGTCCTTCCGAAATAGGGGCGGTACCAGCACCAGCGCAATCAACAGCGCCAGGGGCACCAGGTAATATATCCAGTTTTTCAAGGGACCTCCTCCATCTTCGGCTCATTATACTTCATTTATTTCGAAATGATGCTCAGTACTTTGGTATCAAGTACCGTGTTGGAGCCTTTCTCCTTCAGGTTGATGGTCAACTGGACGGTCTTCGGGGCCGGCCTCAGATTGAGGCCCTGGACGAACAGGGCCACCTCTTGCCCGGGCCCCAGTTCCCACTCCGGCGCTCCCCAGGGCGATAGCCTGATACCATCAGACTGGACCACCTCCAGGTATACGGTCACCATCTCCGGCCCGGTGTTTTTCACTTTGGCGTTGAGGTGATAACTATCCTGCGGCAGTTGCCCGTCATTGGGCAGGGCCCCGAACTCGCCTGTCGCCGGATGGCGATAGAAAACCTCCATAATAGACCCCTTCGGGTTCCTGGCCGGGCGCCAGACCGTAGGCGACGTCCTGTATATTGTCGTCCCACTATTGGAAAATGCTTTCTCGAACCAGCCGTCAAACCTTTCTTTGATGCCCGCCCCATATCTCTGGTTCTCAATCCACCCGACGACAATGAAACGGGCCTGGTATTTAGTCAACAGCGTCTGCACCTTGAACAGGTCCTCATCCCGATAGATCAACTCCAGGTCCTTAATGCGCGCCATGTACTCTCGATCATCGGCGCCGCGCCAGCCCTTTTCGTGGACCACCCAGCCCATTATGGTGGACAGTCCCGTCCTCGACGATATCCGGCTTTCCTCAAGCGACCAGACATTGCTGGCTTCCACAATGACCGGCGTTCCCCGGATATTACTGCTAAGCCAATCGATAACCTCCCGGTCGGCTGGCGGCAGAAAAGAAAGCGCATCGAGGGTCGGCTTGCCTTTGAAGAAATTGGTCTTAGTGAGAATTCCCGCTACCGGATAAAGGAGCGACCCTGACAGAAGCAAAAGGAAGACCACCCACCA
>CAZFEA010000147.1:0-8082 GCA_964518085.1 uncultured Dehalococcoidia bacterium | reverse complement strand
AGTTTACCTCCCCCTTCGCCAAAGGGGGATACAGGGGGATAGTCCCCCTTTTTCAAAGGGGGAAACGGCGACATTTTCGTAACAACTCAAAAACATGCACACGCCTTCCCGCTTCAAGAATGGCATTTTCCCGGTGGTGATGGCTATGGCAGCCGCTGTCCCGCTGGTGGGCCTGCTGACCTATTTTCGTGTCTATCTGCCGGCCATTGCTATCGGCGAAATAAAGTTCCCCCACCTGGTGGGTATTTCCGGCGCTTCCATTATCGCCATAGTGGTGCCGGCATATTCCATTCTGAAAAGGCGCCGGCCGGAAGCAGTGGCATCGCTGCTCAAACTACATATCTTCGGCAATCTGGCCGGTTTTCTTTTGATCACCGCCCATTTTGGCTACCGGCTGTCGGCAACGGATGCAGATAATGAACTAAGAAATACCTGGGCCGGCCTGCCTCTTTATGTCACCGGCGTCTTGCTCGTGGCAACCGGCATCTTCAGAAGATTTCAGGTTGTCCCCAACGGGCTTAAGGTCTGGAGCTCCCTGCACATCAACCTCATGATATTGTTCTTCCTGATTGCCGTGGTCCACGCCCTGCGCGCCCTGAAGATCATTTAGACGGTAGGGGCAAACCAGGCAGAGCCGTCTCCTGCGTCTCTTGGCGGCCGGTCCCGCCTCAATCATCGCTATCAGCCCCAAATTGCTTCCAGCGCCATCCTTCGGGTAAAATGTGCCGATGAACTAAACCATCGCGAATGAGGTGAAATATGGAAAGACCGAAGACCATGGCCATCGGGGGACTGCTACTGTTGCTGGTTGTCCTGATGCTGGCTTGCTCCGCGCAGGTTGCGCCGGCCACGACCATTGCCCCTCCGCCAACTACCGGCGCCACGTCGCCGGCGGTGGAGACGCAAAGCTGGCAAAAAGAATGGGACCTGTTGCAACAGCAGGCCAGGAAAGAAGGCAATCTCACCATCTACAGCGCCATGGGACCGCTGGTGCGTGACACACTGATGAAGGCGGTCAAAGACAAATTTGGGGTGAACGTGGACATATTGATAGGCAGAAGTTCGGAGCTTGAAGTCCGGATGAAGAGAGAGCGGGCCGCCGGGCTGTTCCTGGTGGACATATGGATGGTGGGCAAAACGGGCGTCGACAATCTGGTTCACGAAGGACTGATCGATTCCCTGAATCCCGCCATCTTCCTGCCCGAAGCCCTGGACAAGAAGGCATGGTGGGAGGGTGACCTGCCCTGGATGGATGAAAGCCGCCGCTACCAACTGGCCCTGATGGCGTCTCCCCAGACACCTATTTTCGTTAATACCAATCTGGTCCCGGCCGGTGAAATACGGTCCTACCAGGACCTGCTGAATCCGAAGTTCAAAGGGAAGATCGTCATTCAAGACCCATCGGCCACGGGCGCGGGGAACGCCTGGTTCACCAGCGCCGCCAGGGTGTTCATGGACTTGGACTATATGCGAAACCTGGCGAAACAGGAACCGGTTATCATCAAGGAATCGGGACTGGTGGCGGAATGGGTGGCCCGGGGCAAGTCGCTGGTGGGCCTGGGTATCGCCGGAGACGACATGACCAGATTCAAGAAAATAGGAGCGCCGGTGGAACTGATTATCCCCGCCGAAGGCACTTACATGAGCACAGGTTCCAGCACCATTGCCGCCGTCAACAAGCCACCTCATCCCTATGCGGCCAGATTATTCACCAACTGGATTCTAACCAGAGAGGGCGGAACGGTACTGTCTCAGGCCCACGGCTACCAGAGTTCCCGGGTAGATGCGCCCACCGACTTTCTCGGTCCGGAAAGTGTGCGGAAACCCGGTGTGAACTATGTCAATTTAAGCACCTGGAAATTCGGCAACATACAGGAAGAGCTACGGCCCATCGCCCGGGAAATCTTCAACATCAAGTAGACGGACGTCGTCGGTAATCGTGATTCCCACCTGTAGGGGCGGGCCACGGGTGATGTGGAAGCTTGGCGGGGTGCGGCTCGCCCGCCACAATAATGGATGTCAGATGTAATCGTGATTACAAGCAGTCCGTCGTATTATGTCATAATATTGTGGTGAATCTGGTACAGCGAGCAACAATGGCGGCCCAAGTTCTAAATGTATATATTGCCAGGCACTGTTTCGGCACAACCGAGGCCATCAGGCTGGCTGAAGATGCGAGGCAAAACCTGCCGGACATCAGCGTAAGACTAACGGCGATCGAAGATATTCCGGAGGCTGACAGGATACCTATCCCGGCCACGCCGGCATATTTCCTTGATGGCCGGCTGCTTTTCCTGGGAAACCCGCGGATCGAAGAGCTGTTGGCGAAGATAGCTTCATGTAACGGTACTGAAGGACATGACCATGGATAGACCAAAGACTTCTTTCGAAGAGCCGGGACCAAGCGACGAAATGTCGCTCAAGCTCAACCTGCTCTCGGGTGTTGATATCTTTCGCGATCTGACCCCGGAAGAAATGGATGGGATCAAGCGAATGGTGAACATGATCACCTGCAAGAAGGGACACATCTTTTTCCGCCCTGAGGAGCAGGCCGAGGTCCTGTTCTTGCTCAAGACGGGCAAAGTCCACGTCTACAGTCTGACTTCCGAAGGGAAACGCCTCATCGTTGAAATCGTGACTCCGGGGACATTTTTTGGTGAAATGCCGCTGACCGCTCAGAGCATGCACCAGGCTTTTGCCGAGGCCGTGGAGGACTCCCTTATCTGCGTTCTGAGCAGGGGGGACATGGAGAGGCTTCTGCTGTCAAAGCCGCAGGTGGCCGTGAGGCTGGTGAGCGCTCTCGGCCGGCGGCTGGACGAGACCCGAACCAAGCTCGAGGAAGCTACCTTTCACAACGCCATGGCCCGAGTATGCCGGACCATAATGCGACTGGCCGGCGGCGCTTCGGAATTGCCGGGACTCACCCACCAGGAACTGGGGGATTCCACCGGACTTTACCGTGAGACGGTAACCAACGTCCTCAACCGTTTGCAGGAGCAGGGTATCCTGGAACTGGGCAAGAAACGGATCGTAATCCTGGACCGCGAGCGCCTCAAAGAGGCAGCCGAGGCATAAACATTCCCTTCCCTTGCCTCCCTCTCCAGTGTCCGCTCGACATTTCTTTAGCCAATCAATCCCGCGGTCCCACCCGGTGACTGGAATACCCCAGCCACTTGGTATCATAGTAGGGATGTTTTCCGTAAATCCGGTCATCCAACCACACCAGAAATCTTCGCGCCGCGGCCGACCTGGCTGCCGCTTTGGTGGCCAGGTGATGGTACCAGACATCCGGCTTACTCCAGGGGCAGGTCTTGATGCATGTATTGCAACTGGACCACTTCTCGGGATTAGCCGTCCAGAAACGCACGCAGGCCGCCTGGTCTATCTTCCATTTATCGAAACCTTTACAAGGCCTCTTGTCCCCCAGGGGGATGGCCCCCACCGGACAGTTGGTGGCGCACTTGTTACAAACGTTGCATGAGGCGTCTACCCCCAGGTCAACCGGACTGTCTATTGCCAGGGGAAGGTCGGTGGTAACTGTAGCCAGGCGCAGGCGAGGCCCGTACCGGCTGGTGACCAGGATGCCGTTTCGGCCCAGCTCGCCCAGACCGGCCTGGACGGCGATGGGCACCTGGCACACCATTTCATTGGCGGTGTGGTGAGCGCGCGCCGGGTAGCCCAACTCGCGGATGTAAGCCGCCAGCTCGCAGGCTACCCAGGCGATGGCGGCATAGGTACGCCCTACCTCGGCATTGTCAATATAGCTTGGGGTGGACCTTACCTTGATCAGGTCCATCTCGATGCCCAGGGACACGGCATAAGAATGCTTCAGTTCAACCGGTAGCCTTTCTGTCTCCGGGCCCCGGTAGGGTTCGGCAAAACGGTAGGGATAAACAAAGGCCTGGTCCAGTTTGCAAATACCCACCATGCTTGCGCCCAGGAAGCGCGCCACCTCTTTTATCTCGAGCGCGGTGGCGGCGGCATCGGCTGCCTCCACCCTTTCGGGGTTCAACGGGCCGTCCACCGATCCAGACAGCCAGCTTCTCCAGGTGCTCTCGCGCCTGGGACCGCTGAAAAGTATCCGCCTGAAAGCAGACCTGGCCGTGGACCTGGACATGTTGCGCTTGGGGATCTCGCCCAGCTCCCCCCAGGCCGCCCTGGCCAGAACTGCCTTTTCCACCGGGTCCGGTTTACCCAGTATCGGCCCGGAGGCTATTTTTTCGGGACCGGGAACATCTAACGCTTTTGCCATAACCATGCCCTCAAATCAAAACCTGCAATCAAACGCACTACGCAGCCGTCATTGTAGCCCAGACTACATACCGGTTATTTCCAAGATGATAAAGTGCAGGTAAGTATACCACGTCAGCGAGGAAGAAAATATTTACGAGGGAGGCAACTATGGCCAAGTTTATAGGATTGCACAGCCTGCCGGGTTTTACCAGGGAGATGCTGGAAATGGCCCGGAAAAATGCCTCTGAGACAACAGATATCCGGCTTCTGGCTACACATTATGATTCCAGCGCCGGACGGGTCATCTGCATGGTGGATGCGCCCGACAGGGAAAGGTTCGTTGGCTGGCTCAACGCGATAAATATGCCCTACGATGAAGTATACAAAGTGGACATGGAGTATGTGGCCGAGACGTAGAGCGGGTTGAGCCTGCGTGGCAGAAATGGTCACAGATCATAGCCGTAGGGGCAAGCCAGGGTGGTGAGGAGGTGCCACGGGGTGCGGCTGGCCCGCCCCGGCACGGTACGCCGGCAAGCGCCGATAGCAGCCGCAGCAGCAAGCCACCGGCGGGCGAGCCGCCCCGGCGCCGCACCATCTCCGCCCCATGGCGTCGCCCCTACGGTTCACCCGGCACGGTACGCCGGCATAAGGGGTGGGCATCTACCGCAGAGCGCCGGTGTAAATGAAATCGTTACCTCGCCTCTCGCCATGACAATCGATGCACATCTGCACCTTTCCCTGATCGGTGATTTTGCCGCCGGGCTCGTACTTCAGCCAGAACCAGTCGTTATTGGCCGGATCAAACCCTTTCGCCTTGTACATGACCGTCACCGCGGCCAGGGTCTTATCGGGCATGTAGTTTTCCTTTACGATGATGCCCCCTTCCGGCATGCTCCCCTTCTTGTCCCGCACCGCCGAAAAGACCCCATCGGTCACATAGGTGGTAAGCAACATGCCGTGAGGCTCGGTGCCCGTGTAGAACGCCGCCTTTCCCGGCCACATCTGCCATTTCTGATAGGGGTTATCCCTGGTCAGGTAGCCATACAACTCGGGTCCGCTGGCCCCCGGAAGCGGCGGCCCTGCCGGCGCCGGCCCCCGGCATCCCAGCCAACCAAACAGCACCACGAGAAGGATCAATCCGATGGCAGGCAAGCGCATTTTGTAACCTCCCGTTCAAATAATATGCGTGGGTCATAAAATACTAGCATTCAAGCCATTTCGAAATCATAAAAACGCCAAATAATTTGTTAAAGAAGTATCAAACTATTCCACATAATTTGTGAGTTCCCAATGCCTGGGTTACAATGGACCAACAATGTATAAGCCAGGGAGTCATAATGCCGCAGGTGAAAAGGCCACCGGCCAAATAGAGAGTCCAGCGAACATGCGTACCAGGTTGGAGTCGCTAAAATGGGCGGCCATCGTTATCCCCCTCCTGGTTCTGTTTACAATCGAAGCCCTGAGACACATTTTCTTCGTTGCCCTCCTTCATACGCTTCCTGGTTTCATCGCCACGTTTGCTGTTCTCACCGTGGGGATAGTAGCTTTTTCTTTCACCATATTCGGGCTGATCAGCAAACTCCAGGCCAGTCTAAACGAAAAGAACCGACAGCTATCTGCCCTGAACGCCATAAATCTGGCTTCAACCCGGAATGTCGGTATTGATGAAGTCCTGGAGACCGGGCTCGACCAGGTGTTAAGCGTTATGAGGGCTGATGCCGGTCTCATCTGCCATGTGGATAAAGAAAGAGAGGAGCACACCGCGAGATGCCATCGCGGTTTCTCCGCCGGGTTAGTCCAGTCTATCCAGAGAGCAAAATTGAGGGATGACTCTATCGCTCAGCAGGTGGTTCGCACTGGGAAGCCGGTTGTCCTTGAACATGTCCTCGATAACCCTCAGGTAAGAGAGGCTGCCCTGCGTGAGAATGTCAAGTCAGCCATTAGCGCACCTCTTAAATCTGAAGGGGAAGTCAATGGTGTTCTTGTTGTAGCGACTCATTCGGAACGGCATTTCACCCGGTCCGAGTTGCAGTTCCTGCAGACGATAGGTGGGCAACTCGGTTTGTTGATCAGAAATGTAGTCCTTTTTGAGCAAACAAAGCAAAAAAACCTTGAGTTAGCTGCTCTGGTAGGCGTTGGCAAAGCTGTTTCTTCCTCCCTGGACCTTGACCAAATATTGCCAAAATCGCTGGACGCCATCTTTCAGGTCACTGCTGCGGATGCGGCGGAGGTGTGGTTGAAAGATGATGAAGGCCTGATCATGAAATGTCACCGAGGTTCACATGTCGAAGCGTTCCTGGAGAAGGCGCGCTTTGCCATTGGAGAGGGATTACCCGGGATCGCGGCTCAACAGAATAGTCCGCTCCTGGTGCATAACCTTCCATCGGATTCCAGATTCCTGCGTTCTGGTATTAAAGCGGCAGGCTTTCACACTTTTTGCGCCCTGCCTCTCAGGTATCAGGAGCGGCTGGTGGGGGTCCTAACAGTGGCTGCCAAATCTGCCGATGCTATCAGGGAGTCAAGCCATATCCGCCTGTTGGAGGCCGTCGGGGAGCGACTTTCAGTGGCGATAGTTAACGCCGAGCTTCATAAACAGGTTCAGGACACAGCGGTCCTGAAAGAGCGCGAGCGCATCGCTCATGAAATGCATGATGGCATGGCCCAGGTTCTCGGCTATATAAATACCCAGGTTCTGGCTATCAAGAAGCTTGTAGACACAGGGCAACTGATTTATGCCAGGGAAGAGCTAAGCAAAATGGAAGACATATCCCGCGACCTTTACGCCGATGTGCGAGAGGGGATCATGGACCTGAGAACTGCCTCCCGGCAAGCCGGCAACTTCCTTTCGTCACTTCGAGAATACACCCGGAACTACAGCGAGATGTCTGGCATTCCGGTGAAAATAGAGTCAATAAAGGAAACTGAATGTGAAGGGCTGACACCATCTGCTGAAATTCAGCTAATGCGAATAATTCAGGAAGCGCTGACCAACATACGGAAGCATTCCAAGGCTGTCTGTGCCGGCATCAAATTCGAAAGAAGAAATGGTGATCTGCATGTCGTCATATATGACAACAGCCAGGGATTTGACATGGCGCATCTCCCCCCCACCGGCCGGCCCAGGTTTGGTCTTCGCACAATGCGAGAGCGTGCTGAAGCTATTGGTGGCGCCTTGAACATCCATTCATCCCGGGGAAATGGCACCACGGTAGAGGCTCGCCTTCCCACCAACGAAAAGGATGTTTGAAGTGAGAAAATTATGAGAGTTCTTCTGGTAGACGACCACGCTCTTTTCCGAGCCGGACTTGCCAGTCTTCTCAGGGCCTGGGGCCACCAGGTAGTGGGCCACGCGGAGAATGGGATGGAAGCCGTATCTAAAGCCCGTGAGCTTCATCCTGACATCATTTTTATGGACATAAATATGCCTGTTCAGAACGGCCTGGAGGCTACGCGGGCTATAAAATCCGAACTGCCGGATGTCAAAGTGGTTATTCTTACCGTTTCAGATGGTGAGAAAGACCTGTATGAAGCCATCAAGAGTGGCGCCGAAGGGTACGTTCTGAAAAACCTCCGCGAAGATGAATTTTCTGAGTTGATGTCCAGGGTCGAGCGAGGCGAACCAGTTATCTCAGCTCCCCTGGCAAAGAAATTGCTGTCGGAATTCGCCCATTTTGGTGGGCGGAAACAGCAAGATGACCCGGATAGCGTTGTCACCCGCCGGGAGAAACAGGTCCTCGAAATGGTGGCGGGAGGCGCCACCAGTAAAGAAATAGCGAGATCGCTCTACATATCAGAAAGCACAGTGAACTTCCACATAAAGAACATCCTCAGCAAGCTTCATATGCGAAA
>CAZFEA010000146.1:0-8126 GCA_964518085.1 uncultured Dehalococcoidia bacterium | reverse complement strand
CAACCTCCATGACGGACTTTCACCGTCAAGCTTACGAACATGCCGTGCACACAACGAAGTACCACAGGCAGGGCCGCCTGTGGTACCGGTTTTTAGTTTGCGGCATCAGGCCACTTCGACCGCACCCTCCGGACCAGTTCCTCATCCAGGCTTATTTCTTTGGGGAAATCCTTTATCCAATCAAAGGGTTTGCAGGCATCGATGATCGCCCTGGAGTTGTAATAGATTTGATTGGTGCTGCGCGATACCGGGTCTAACGGATTGCCCCTGGCCCTGGTAAACACGCTTATGTTGGCCGCCGGGTCGGAACGGGTGCCTATCGCCCATATTACTTGCCGGGAATCGGTGGGATCGATGTCTGCATCGACTACTACAACGTACCTTCCCATGTTGGCGCCGATCCGGGTATGGGATATGAACATGGCCACTTCCATTACCTGGCCGGCATAGCTCTGTTCTATCGCGGCGATGATAAACATTTGCTTGGCCGTTTCATGCAGCCAGATTCCTGATATCCCGCGCATGCCTCCGGCGAGGAGCTCATTGTGGAGCATGGCGCTGCCGGTGACCGTCATGTAATATCCCGAATCCCCGATGCGTCCGGGCGGCGATCCCAGCTCCACCGGGTCCCGGCGATGGTAGACCCGTTCGATCCGGACAATGGGGGCCGGCCCCTTCTTCCTGGCGTAGTAGCCAGTAAATTCACCAAAGGGTCCCTCATCCATCGTTTGTCCCGGCGGGCACCAGCCGGCCATGACGATTTCACTCATGGCCGGTATGGGCAGGCCGGTTACCTCTTCCTTTACCACCGCCACCGGGCCACCGCCGATGGCTCCAATGTAGCCGTATTCGGAACCAATGGGGACCTCGCGGCAGGCTATGCGGAATACCAGGGGATGGTGCCCCAGGGATACCGCCACCGGCGCCTCCTTTCCGGCGCGGTGGTATTTTTCGATATTCAATTTGCCATGCTGCGTCGGTATCATCTGCAGGCCGAGGGTCCTGGCGTCGTGGACCTGCATCCGGTATGTTCCCAGGTTAACGTCGCCCGTGTCAGGGTCGCGAGTGATTACCGCATCGCCGGTGCCGATAAAAAGCCCGCCATCCAGATCATGCCACTTCGGACAGGGGAAACGGTATATATCGACATTGTCGCCGGAGAGAATGTTTTCCAATACCGGACCGTCAACCACGGTCCGTGGATCAAACCCCCCGTAGGACCTATCCCATTGCAGAAGTCTTTGCCGCAGGACTTGCACCAGTTCCCGCTCCCCCGAGGAGGCCGGGAGACCGAACGTAAGTTCGATGAGGCGGCGCGAGCTGGTGGAACAGGTCAGTACCCTCATGCCGCTGGCATGCCCGGCGATGTCATCGAAAAGCAGCGCCGGTCCGTTGTTCTCCAGGTTGAGATCGGTCAAGCAGCCTATTTCCAGGTCAGGGCTGGCGCCCTTAACCGTTTTGAGGTTTCCGGTTTTCTCAACCTGATCCAACCAGCCGCGCAGGTCGTGGGCGCTCATTATGCTGCTTTCAGACCCTTAATAACCTCGGCGGAGGCGGTAACATAACCGAAGTGTGTCTTAACTATCTCTTCGGTGGCTTTTTGCCACAGGGGCGATTTCTCCCAGCAGCAGTCGCTCAACAGGATGCAGATAAACTCCGAGTGAAAAGCGTCTCTGAGACTGGATTCGACGCAAATGCTGGTGGTCAAACCCCCGAACATCAGCACCTCGATCCCCAGGTTTCTCAAAATGTGTTCCATGTCCGTGTGATAGAACCCGGTATGCGTGTGCTTCCGGTCGATGACAATATCCCCTTCGTGCGGAGTGCATTCATCGAAGATTCTGGTGTTCCAGGTACCTTCGATGTAGTATCCGATTTTTTCGCCTTTGGGACCGACGGCGCTTCCCGGACCCACGGGCGCCCTCGAGCGGTAATATACTTCCCTCCATGCCCTTCCCATGTCTATCAGGTCCGGGCGTACACTGCTCACGGTGTAGATCACTCTGGCCCCTTTTTGGCGACAGGCGGCAGCCAGATCCATGGAAGGTTTGATTACCTGTCGAGCTGCACTCATGTTGCCGCCTTTTGATCCCATCAGCCCCTGGTCGTGCAGGAAATCATTCTGGTAGTCGATTAATACAAAGCCCAGCTTCCCGGGATCGACCTCATATTCCCTGGTCATTTCGGGTAAGGTCGCGTAGTCATGCTTATTGTATCTGACCAGAAATTTCATTTGGTAGCTCTCCTTGTTTGTCTGAAGATAACCTGGCGCCGCAACCGCGCGGCTACGAATGGGTGTGAGGTAGCGCCCGTAGCATTCGACTACAAATGGGTTGTCAGCTTGCGCGCCAGGTAGCGCCCATAGCTCTTGGCCGTTATTTTGGCCCTGGGTTCTTCCTCCGCCCATTCCATGGCCACCTCGCCACGGGCGATAGTCATAACCGGCCACCCTTTGAGCTTCCAGCCATCATAGATAGACCATCCGGCGGAGCTATGCACCGTATCCCGGCCCACCGTCCGTTCCTTGCCGAGATTGACGACGACCAGGTCCGCATCCGACCCGGCGCTTAGCGTCCCCTTTTGGGGATACAGACCGAATATCCTGGCCGGAGTCTCGCACAGTAGCTCTACCAACCGGGTCAGGGAAATCCGGCCCTTGTTCACCCCTTCGCTGAGCATCACCGGAAGCATCTCTTCTGCCCGGGGAAACTCTCCGCTGGTGGCCCAGACATCCCCCGTCACTTCCATCTGCTCCCTCGACCTGTACGCCGAAACGTGGTCGCTCCCAAGGCAATCGATTACGCCGTCCCGCAGCGCCAGCCAGCACTTGTCGATACGTTCCCGGTCCCTTAGCGGTATGGTGCATTTCCATACCTCCTTGGTCAATGTCAGGTAGTGATGCCCGGTTTGCCCGTAGACCCGGACCCCTTCGGCCCGGCTCTTCATCAGCTCTTCGACGGTTTCCGGTGTGGTTACGTGTTGAATGTATATGGGACAGCCGGTAACTTTCGCATAGTAGGCATAAGTTCTTACATATCCTGCTTCGCAAAAGGCGGGAGACCGGTCGCTCCAGGCGGCTGTGTCCTTTCGCCCGGACTCGATCAGGCGCTTCTGGAGTACCTGGATGATTTCAGGGTTCTCGCAATGAAGACAATAAATTCCCGGTGATCCCAGGCGGGCAATGTTCCCCATGGCCAGGAAAACAGTCCCATCATCAAAGCCATGATAACCCATTCTCTTCGCCGGCTGAAAATAGCTCCAGGCGGAAGGTCCGATCCTCAGATGAAGATGGCTTTTGTAGGAAGTTATGCCCCATTTTTCGGCCAAATGGAGTATCTCGCCGGAATGCGATGGGTTCATGAGGCATGGGGTCAGGAAATAGTCCACCAGCGAAGAGGAGTTGCCGATAGTGACAAAATCGGGCATTACCTGCGAGTAAAGTTTGACATCCTCGGGAGCCGGGAACTCGACCGGGGCGTTGGTGATCTGGGTGCTGGTCAAATGCAGTCCCCAGGTAGTAACCCCGCCGGCCAGGGCGGCGCGGGTCTCCGCCGCCAGGCCCTTTTGCAGGCCTCCCGGCAAATGGACCTCGGAATCGACTATTCCTGGCAGAACGTAGTTACCTTTAACGTCAATAGTCTGCCTGGCTTCGGGCGCTGCTTCCCCGGCCCCGATGGCTTCGATCTTAGCGCCGGCTATGGCAAGCCAGCCGGTGGTGGTTTGCCCGTTGGTGACAATTTGTCCGTTCTTGATTACCAGATCTAACAACAGAAGTTGCTCCTCAGATCAAATTTAGTGCCAGCATGCCCCTTTCGCGAAAGGGGGAGGACCCTGGAAACCTATTTCCCCAGCAGCGACGCCCATTCCGTCTTCGCGATGTCCGTATACTTCCGCTTGTTTATCATATATTCTTCACTGATCACATTCAGGTATTTCCCCCCCGGTATCCGCAGTTCGTCAGGGTTGAGGTGTTCAGTGGGAATATCGACACGAGCCGTCTGGAAGCCAAAGGCCTTCGAAAAGACGGCCATGCCTTCCTTGCTGAGCAGCCAGTTAACAAAGACCCTGGACGCGGCGGGATGAGGTGGCTTGCTTATCTGACCGACGTTACCCACCGTGGAGGTGACGAAAGTGCCTTCCATGGCAACAATGTTTTTCAGCGGCGCTCCGGCCTTCTGCAATTCCTTCAGGACAGAATCATCTACGGCTATTCCGATGGGGTACTTGCCGCGGGCTACCCACTCACCGTGAAGACGTTTGTCCCTGGTTATCACCAGGTCCTGTTTTCCCAGCGCCTTGACGAAGTCCATATCCATGATCCCCTCAGCCAGGGCGGCAAAGACCTCATTGCCTTTGCCGGGAACCGTGGGATCGTCCATGGCCATCTTTCCCTTCCAGGCGGGATTGAGCAAATCTCGCCAGGACCGGATGTCTTCGCCCTTTACAATATCCTTGTTCACGGTGATCGGTTGTCCGGCGATGGCCATGAAGGCGATCAAACTGTGCTGCTTATCAACAAATGGTATTTCCCCGGACCACCACAGGTCCTTTCTGGATATTTCCGGTAACAGCAGCACATTGTCCAGCGACTCGAAAAGACCCGCGGGCTTGAGCAATGTCAGGGCGCTGATGGCCCCTCCGAGATAGACATCTGCAGTGAATATCTCGGCCTTTCGCTCGCTGATGAGCCGGCTAGCTATTTCATCGCCTCTTCCTGCCACAAACTCAAGCTCAATGCCAAACTTGTCTTTCATCGCCCGCGCCAGGGCCGCCCTTGTCTCGGGACCTACGGTGACGATAACGACCAGCTTGCCTTCGCTCCGGGCGTCATCTTTCAGCTTCTCCCATTCCTGTTGCCAGGATTCTGTAGACGCCCCTTTGCCCGGGGCGGAGGCGGGGCCGCCTCCGAAGGAGCCGGCGCACCCCACAACAAAGACCATTGACAATAGTACGAGGACGACAACTGTTAGTTTCCACATTTTCAATCAACTCCCTTCGGAAACGTTCAAATTACTAAAGCATAAGACATCCCATGCACCTCCCGTCAATGATGCACATCATCCACAGAAAAACCGGTTGCCATCAGGCCGGAACAGGCCCTTCGGCCAGGTCCCGGAGTTTTCCCGGCTGGAGAACGACGAGTTTGCCTCGAGACGACCGGACAATGCCTCTCCGGTTCAAGAGGCTGATGAAGCGTATAGCTGTTTCGGGGGTTGTCCCTGCCATCCGGGCAATCTCCGGACGAGTAAACGTGATGGTAGGACCAAGCTCCGTGAATAACGTGAGCAGGTTGTAGGCCAATCGCTGGTCGGTACGCTCGGTTGCCAGGGCCAGAAGCCTGACCGCCGAATCAAAGAGCCTGCCGCTGGCGACAGTGAGAATACTTTTCAAGACCCTCGAGCAGGATTCCACATGCCCGCATATCAGGGAAACCAGGTCATCGGTCCGCATCATCAACACCTGGCTATCGAACACGGCCTGAGCCGAAGCTCCATGGAGTTTGCCGGAAATCAGGGTGACATTCCCAAACAGGTCTCCGCGGCGGTACACCGCCAGGATGAACTCCTTGCCTGAAGGAGAATGCCTCAGGACCTTGATCTTTCCTTCGGCGACCACAAAGACATAGGCAAGGGCCTCATCTTCGTGATACAGAAATTCCCCTTGAGTGACCGGGCGCGCCACGGCCAGGCGAGACAGTTCGACCAGTTGATACCCATCCAGACCGGCAAAAACCGGTGACTCTTTCAGTGTTGCAATGATTTTTCCTCGCTCGGGACCCGCGTTTGGGGCTGGTGCCAGCCCGGTTTTCAGGGCCGCTCCAGGGTTGCTGGCAAAGCTGACAGGATGTGTAATGGCCGGCGGCGCTTCCCGGTGAGAGCTATGACCGGCCAGTTCACTCAGCGCCCGGCTCATGGCAAGGCAATGTTCTTGAAAGGCTTTCCTGCCGCGAGCAGTCAGGCGTACAACGGTGTTGCGCCTTGGCGCGGTGAGCTCCTTCCGAATTTCAACATAGCCGGCATTCTTGAGCTTAGCCAGGTGCGATGACAAATTGCCCGCGGTCAGTTTGGTATGCCCGAGCAAAGCGAGAAAATCAGCGCTGTCCGTCTTGTACAGGCGCGCCGCGATCATAAAACGGGACGGCTGATTTAGGCAGCGGTCAATCGCCGGCATTCCCATCGTAGTTACTTTGCGCTGCAAACCAGCACCGGAAAGATTGCTTGACCCGTTCCCTGACTACATTCATTGTTGAAACCGGACGAAGTTGCGATGTCATCGCACAACCAGGGTCTCCCGCTCTCAACTGAGGAGCATACTAGCACAGGCCAAGAATGATTGTCAAAGGAGCGGTGGCCGCGAGCCGGCGGCTCGCGGTACCGGAGCGGCTGCATGTGCTAAAATCTGCACGATGGACCGTACCAATCTGGATATAGACCTTCTCAACCGGGTCAACGACCTGTGGCGACCTATCTATCCCCACCTGGCTTCTGCGATAGCCGAGGACTATGGCCGGGAGGAGGGCACGGCGCTGGAACTGGGACCGTTTTCCGGAGGCATCTCCTTCGAGCTGGCCAGGTCATGTCCCCGCCTGGACATCACCATCGCCGATGAGTCTTCCGCCGTCCTGGACCGGCTCAGAGATTGGCTGGCAGTCTCTGGAATGGCCGGCAGAATCAAGCTGGGGCAAAGCCCCCTCCACCACCTGTCCTTTCCGGACTCTCATTTCGACCTGGTAATCCTCCGGGGCCTGATCTTTTTCGTTGAAAGCTGGCAACCCCTGTTGCCCGAGATTTTCCGGGTCCTCAAGCCCGGAGGCCTGGCGGTGATAGGCGGCGGCTACGGTCGCCAAACCCCGGCGCCGGTGATCGACAGGATTGCCGAAGAATCGCGTTGCCTGAATGAGAAACTGGGCCGGAACCGGTTGACGGTGGGCGGCCTGGAAAAAGAGCTGCATGACGCCAGACTGGCCGGCTGCGCCAAAACGGTGACCGGAGGCGGTCTGTGGGTACACTTGCGAAAACCCGGGAGTACCCGCCAATGAAGTTCAGGAACTGTCCGCCAATAAGTTGAATAATGAACCACGAGATTACACAAGATTTTCACCAGATTATTCGTCGGTTTCGGTTTCCGGGGAACGCTGTTTTGACTGGTCTCCCCTTTGGGTGGTAAGATTTGACACACTCTCAGCAGGAGCATCGACATGGTGGAAAAAGTCCTGGAAAAAGGCCGTGAGCCGGAGCCCCAGGAGACGATTTACGACCAGCAGCGCCGCATCGATAACGAGCGGATCAAAAGGAGGGCCGAGGGGAAAATAATAATCAAAGGCAAAGAAATCCCCTACGAGCAAAACCGCCAGGGCCTGGTCAAGTGGTACACCTGGGACAAGAACTGGAACGAACAGGGCGTCCCCGGCTGGCGTATTTTCACCAACCTGATCAAGAACCATGGCGGCAAGCACCGCCACCAGGGAGGACTGGGACTTTTCGTGCTGAGCGGCAAAGGGCACACGGTGGTGGACGGTGTTAGATATGATTGGGAGGATGGCGACCTCATCTTGCTGCCGATCAAGCCCGATGGCTGCGAGCACCAGCATTTCAATGACAACGAAGACCCGGGCCAGCCCTCGGAATGGATGGCCTTCATCTTCACTTACATGCGT
Source organism: uncultured Dehalococcoidia bacterium (assembly GCA_964518085.1). GTDB lineage: Bacteria > Chloroflexota > Dehalococcoidia > JACQUA01 > JACQUA01 > JACQUA01. The sequence continues at coordinate 469 of CAZFEA010000146.1, read as the reverse complement.
GACCCTACCGGGGTCGAATTCTTGCAAAGGGAAGAACATCCTGACTGGGGAGCGAAACGGAAGTGAGAGGTGAGAGTGGGAGGCGCAGTGGCACGCTGCGCGTGCGCGTGCCCACAGGCAGGGACGCCTGTGCCACCCGGTAGCGGCACGGCGTGCCGTGCCGGGCTTGGGGCAATCCAATGAACTCAAAAAAAACCTTGAATCTTAAACCCACACCATTCGCGTTTATTCGTGTTCCCCGGAAAATAGCCGGTACCACAGGCGGCCCTGCCTGTGAGACATCGTTTTCATCCATGGGTTGTGAGCGGAGCTCACGGGTGTTTGCTCTGAAATACCGGTACCACAGGCGGCCCTGCCTGTGGGGCCATGGGTTTTCGTACTTCATGGTGCTCGCTGGCTAGCATGAGCGATTGTTTAGTCCCTATCCAACAAGATTGTGCGCAAAATGGAAAAAGAATCGGAATTACGA
>CAZFEA010000145.1:0-8189 GCA_964518085.1 uncultured Dehalococcoidia bacterium | reverse complement strand
ACCACCAGCCACAGTATCAACCCCAGTCCCATCAAAGCCCAGAAGAACTGGCGGCGCCGGCGCGTTCCCAATGCCAGAAAATCAAGAATAGTGAGCCGGAGGCCGTTCAATCCGTGGTATAGTAGCGCTGCCATCAATATTATATCCAGCACCTGGACTAGCGGATGCAGACCCACAACCCTGTAAAACCGGTCGAACACTTCGGGACCGTTCCCTGGAAGCGAGGCCAAAGCCGTCTCGCCCAGATGGAACATGCCGTATCCGATGATAAAAAGGCCGGTGATTCGATGAAGAATCCACATCCACATGCCCGCTGTCCAATGGCCTGGCCAGAGGTCCGCATACTGGTCTCCCGGCCAGAACTCGGTGAACTTTTCTTCGTCAGTCAGTCTTCTCAAAGGAGCGCTGTCTTGTGCCGGGCGCTGTGGCACTGGATATTGACGCCGACCGGAAGGCTGGCAATATGGGCGGGAAAGACCTCGACATTGACCGCCAGCGCCGTCACCGTCCCACCGAATCCCTGGGGACCTATCCCCAGAGCATTGATGCGGCGAAGCAACTCTTCCTCCAGGGCAGCGACCTCGGCATCGGGACTGGCCTCACCCAGGGGCCGCAGCAGGGACTCTTTGGCCAGGAGCATAGCCTTTTCCGAAGTGCCCCCGATGCCGACACCGACAATCACCGGCGGACACGGATTGCTTCCGGCCTCTTCAACGGCGCGGATGACGACGTCGATTACGCCCTGTCTCCCGGCGGAAGGTTGAAGCATCGCCAGGCGGCTCATGTTTTCGCTTCCCCCACCCTTGGGCACAACACTGATTTTCAACCTGTCGCCGGGTACGACCTTGACATGGACCACCGGGGGGGCATTGCTGCCGGTATTCTTCCGGGCGGAAAAGGGTTGAGCTACCATGGATTTGCGCAGGTAGCCTTCGGCATACCCCCGGCGGACCCCCTCGCTCAGGGCAGACATCAGGTCTCCGCCGGCAACGTGGACTTCCTGGCCTAACTCGACAAAGATTACGGCCAGCCCGCAGTCCTGGCACAGCGGTATCCTTTCCCGGGCCGCCAGTCGGGCGTTCGCCAGGAGCTGGCTCAAAGTTTCCTTCCCGAGAGGTGAGCTTTCACGGTCCAGCGCCTCTTGCAGGCTACGGAGAACCTCGTCGCCAAGATTAAAGTTGGCCTCCTGGCACAGCGCAGTGACCGTTGAAACAATTTGATCGCAACCTACGGTCTTCATGGTGGTTAGCAGTTAGCAATTAGCGGTTAGCAATCAGGCTATTAGCACCTGGCGATTAGTGATCGGTGGTCAGCAATTAGTCTGACCCTTCCGTCAGACCTGACCATATCCGAGGGTCTCCGACTCCTATCTCTTATCCCTACCGATTTTAGCTAATTGCGAATAGCCAATTGCCAATAGCTAATATAGCTAATCGCTCATAGCTTCATTATGGCCGCAATTTCACGGACGGCGGCAGCGGACTTTTTCAGCGCTTCCTGTTCCTCGTCGAGCAGTCTCACCTCGATTATCTTCTCCACCCCCTGGGCTCCCAGCTTCACCGGTACCCCCACCACCGTGCCGCTTATGCCGTACTCCCCCTGGAGATAAACAGCGCAGCTAACAACCCTATTAGCACCTGAAATTATGGCATCCACCATTTCGACAACAGAGGCCGAAGGGGCGTAAAACGCGCTTCCCGTTCTCAACAGCTCAACGATCTCCCCGCCGCCTTTGATCGTGCGCTTCATGATCCGGTCTATTGTTTCCCCCGGCAGCATTTCGGTCAGGGGCACACCCCCGACAGAACACAGCCTCGGCAACGGGACCATGGTATCACCGTGCCCGCCAAGAACAAGGGCCGAGATATCACGGACCGAGACGCCGAGCTCGGCAGCTATGAAAGTCTTCAATCTGGTAGTATCCAGAATTCCTGACTGACCGACCACCCGCTCCCGATTGAATTTGCTCACCTTCAGAGCCAGGTGGGTCATGGCATCGAGCGGGTTGGTCACCAGTATCAGGATGGCCTCCGGCGAGTGCCGCGCCACCTGTTCGGTAACGCCCTTGACCACCTCCATATTGGCCAGCACCAGGTCATCTCGACTCATTCCGGGCTTTCGCGCCAGGCCCGAAGTAATTACCACCACATTTGAGTGTGCCGTATCCTTGTAGCTGGTTGTACCGGTTATCCTCGCATCACTGCCGGTCACCGGGCCGCACTGGAGTATGTCCAGGGCTTTGCCCTGGGCAAGGCCGTCGACTATATCCAGGAGGACCAGGTCGGCATAACCTTTGTCGAATAGTCGCTGCGCACAGGAAGCCCCGACGTTGCCGGCCCCGATGATGCTGACTTTAGGACGCAATAATCACCTCTATGATCCCGTCACCTTAATCCTCTCCCGCGAGGGGAGAGGAAACTATTGTTAAGGGCATTTATCACCGCGTCGGCCACCTCGGAAGTGCCGGCAGCGGTGGGGTCGTCGCGCCGCGGCTTCAGGTCATAGGTAACGGTCTTGCCTTCCTTGATGACGTCACTGATGGCCCTCTCCACCCCATCAGCGGCTTCCTTTTCGCCGAGATGCCTGAGCATCATGACGCCCGACAACATCGCGGCAAATGGGTTCACCTTGTTCAGGCCCGCATACTTGGGAGCGCTGCCATGGGTGGCCTCAAAAACGGCGCCCGCGGCGCCGATATTGGCCCCCGGCGCCATGCCCAGGCCGCCGATGAGACCGGCGCACAGATCGGAAACAATATCGCCGTATAAATTGGGCAGGACCAGGACATCGAACTGCTCCGGCCAGCGCACCAGCCTCATGCACAGCGCGTCCACGATGACGTCTTCAAACTCGATATCCGGGTATTCCCGGGCCATCTCGCGGGCTACCGCGAGAAAAAGCCCGTCGGAATACTTCATGATGTTCGCCTTGTGCACGGCCGAGACTTTTTTCCGGTTATGGGACCTGGCATAGTCGAACGCGAACTTTATTATGCGCCGGCTGCCGGTCTCGGATATGACCTTGAGGCTTATGCCGCAGTCAGGAAACATCTTCGGCGCTTTCATTTCTTCCAGGAGTTTCAGCAGCCTGGCTACCTCGGGCGAACCGCGCTGGAACTCGATTCCCGCGTAGAGGTCTTCGGTATTCTCCCTGACCACGACGATATCCAGGTCCTGGTAAAACGACGGCACGCCGGCATATGTCTTGCATGGTCGCAGGCAGGCATACAGGTCCAGCTCCTTACGTAGCGCCACGTTGACGCTGCGAAAACCCGACCCCACCGGGGTGGTGACCGGGCCTTTCAGGGCGACCTTATTTCGCTTGATGGATTCCAGAGTCGCCTCAGGCAGAAGAGACCCCATCTCGCGCTGGGCCTTTTCACCCGCATAGGCTACGTCCCATTTGAATTGCACTCCTGTCGCCTCCAGTACCCTCCGCGCCGCTTCGATCACCTCGGGCCCCACACCATCACCGGGAATCAAGGTAACGCGATGAATCATGTTAAAGCTCTAAATCTCCATGTTTCTTGATATAGTTCAACAGCCCGCCTTCAGACAGAATCTTGACCATGACGTCCGGCAGTTTGCCAAAGGTCAGGGTAATCCCCCTGGTGCGATCAGTCACGGCGCTGCCCTTCAGGTCTACCTCAAGCTCATCACCGGCGTCTATTTTATCGGTGTCGCAGATAAGAATGGGCAAACCCAGGTTAATCGCGTTGCGAAAGAAGATGCGCGCCACCGATTTTGCCAGGACAGCTTTGACCCCGGCCATCTTGATGACCAGAGGGGCGTGCTCGCGGCTCGATCCCAGCCCAAAATTGTTGCCGGCAACAATGAAGTCCCCGGACTTGACCTGGGAGGCAAATTTGGGGTCGGCGTCCTCCATGACGTGCTTGGCCAGCTCGGGCAAATTACTCCTGAGGTGCGCCAGCCGTCCGGGGACAATGTGGTCGGTGGAAATGTTATCGCCAAATTTGAAAGCCCGTCCAGCGCTCATGCCAGCTCCCTCGGATCGACGATCTCTCCGGCCAGGGCGGAGGCCGCGGCAGTGGCCGGACCGGTCAGGTAGATGAAGGACTTCGGGTTGCCCATGCGCCCCTGGAAGTTGCGGTTAGCCGTGGACAGGCAAACCTCTTCATCGCCCAGCACACCCTGATGTAGACCGAGACAGGCGGCGCAGCCTGGCGGGGTCACCAGGGCTCCGGCTTCCACCAGGGTATTCAGATGGCCGGCTCTGGCCGCCTCGAGGTAGACATCCCTTGAGGCAGGACCGACAATGAGCCGGGTATCCGGATGCCGTTGCTTACCTTTCAGAATTGCCGCGGCCAGGGCAAAATCCTCCACCCGGCCATTGGTGCAGGTGCCGATGAACACCTGGTGGACTTTAGTGCCCTTCAGCGCCCGCGCCGGGGCGTAATTATCCACCGTATGCGGCCGGGCGACGGCCGGTTCCAGCTCCGACAGGTTCATCTCAATGACTCGTTCGTAAACAGCATCGGGATCGGCCTGAAGGGGTTTGAAGTGGTTGGCCCGGCCCCTGGACGCAAGGTAAGCCCTGGTAACCAGGTCCGACGGGAAAAGGCCAACCTTGGCCCCGGCCTCGATGGCCATGTTGGCAATGGTCAGGCGGTCGGACATGTCCAGTTGAACCACGCCTTCGCCGCCAAATTCCAGAGACTTGTAAGTGGCCCCATCGGCGCCGATATCTCCGATGAGCTTCAGTATCAGGTCCTTGGCGCCAACCATAGATTGAAACCGGCCGGACAGCGATATCCGGTAGGTCTCGGGCACCCTGAACCAGTTCTTGCCCAGACCCATGCCCACCGCGATGTCGCTGGACCCCATTCCGGTAGCAAAGGCGCCCAGCGCCCCGGCGGTCACGGTATGGGAATCGGCCCCGATGATCACCTCTCCAGGATTGGCGAACCTCTCGGCAACGATCTGATGGCAAATACCCTCTCCGACCTCGGATATCAAAACACCGTGAGAGCGGGCGAAATCGCGCAGGAACTTGTGATCATTGGAAAGGGGGGCGGAGGGGCTGGGAGCGGCATGGTCCAGGAAAATGATCGTCCTCGCCGGGTTAGCCAGCTTCTCGAACCCGCCTTCGAGGAAGGTCCTCAAGGTCAGAGGGCCGGTAGTATCCTGGACAAAAGCCAGGTCAACCCCGCAGATGACAATGTCGCCGGCTTTAGCCTCGGTTCCCGCCTTTTGACTGAGTATTTTTTCGGCTAAGGTTTTACCCAAATGGTAGTTTCTTTCTAGCTAACCAGGAGATAGGAGTCAGGGATTAGGAGATAGGAGATAGGGGTTAGGCCTCAAGCGCCAGGGCCCTAATGGGGCTAGCTCCTGAATCCTATTCCCTTTCTCCTCCTAACCCGGCACTATAACCGCTAAAATAGCGTCCCTGGTGATCCGGTCGCCCGGCTTAAAATTGATCGACTTTATTGAGCCGTCCACCGGCGAAGGGAGGGAGGACTGCATTTTCATGGCCTCGATGACCACGATCGGGTCGCCCGCCTTCACCCGGCCGCCGGCCTTGACTTCGTAGTGGATGATAATGCCGGGCATCGGTGAGAGTACCTCCACCTGGCCCTCGACCTTCGCGGGAGGCGGGGTTTCCTTCCTGGCTTCCGCCGCCGGTCTGGGCGCAGCGACGGAAGCTTCGACCGGTCCTGCCGGCGCCTTCGCAGGCGCCGGGGCCGGCCTGGCTGCCTGGGGCGCCGCTGCCGGGGCCTGCGTAGCCGCCGCGGCAACCGGCGGAGCAATGCTGATTACAGGCGCGCCGTTGGCGCTCTCCACTTCTACCTGGTAGTACTCGTCACCAACAAAAACATTGAAACTCCTTACGCCTGGGCCTCTGGCCGGGACTGGCTTCTCCGGCTTTTCAGCCAGTTTGCCAGCCTTCGCTTTGGCCATCAATTCGTTCTCCCGTTTTATGTCTTCCAGCGTCCTCGGCTTAACGTCCCCGGGTGCTTTTTCCAGGCCGTATTTCCACTTCAAGAAGCGGAGGCCGGTAGTGGGATATAGGGCATATACCAGGACATCGCCGATGTCCTTCGCCAGGCCTCTGGTAGCTTCTTTGGCTTTGTCCATCTCAGGGGACAGGACATCCGCAGCGCGGCAGGTTATCGGCTGTTCGCCCTTTTCGTACCCTTTGAGCACTATCTTTTGCACCTCGGGGTCCACGGGCGCCGGCGGCCTGCCGTAAAGACCGTAGAAGTAGTCCTTTACCTCTTTGGAGATCATCTTATACCGTCCGTAGAGAACATTAAAAACGGCCTGGATACCGACGATCTGACTGGTTGGGGTCACCAGCGGCGGGTAACCGAATTCTTTTCGCGTTCGCGGCAGTTCGGCATAAACTTCATTGATCCTGTCCAGGGCGCCCGCCTCCCTGAGCTGGGAAACCAGATTGCTGATCATACCACCGGGTATCTGGTGCTCCAGCACGCCGGTATCGATAACCGCCATCCGGGTAGTATCCAGGTAGTCGCGATACTTGGGAGCTATGCTTTCCAGGAACTGGCCCACCTTGAGCAGGCTCTTCAGGTCCAGCCCGGTATCGTATTCGGTACCCTCGAGGGCAGCGATGAATGGTTCTATCGCCGGTTGCGACGTCCGCAGGGCAAAGGGCGCCAGGGAGGTATCAATTATGTCCACCCCGGCTTCGATGGCCTTCAGGTAGCTCATGGAAGCCATGCCGCTGGTATAGTGGGTATGCAGATCAACGGGTATCCTGACGGCCCTTTTCAGTGCCTTGATGATCTCGAAACCATCGTAAGGGGAAATCAGGCCGGCCATGTCCTTGAGGCACAGACTGTCGGCCCCCATCGACTCCAGCTTGCGGGCCTTGCTAACAAAATAGTCGATGTTGTACACCGGCCCGCCCAGGCGGCGTTCCGTCAGCGAATAGGAAAGCGTCAACTGGGCATGCTTGCCGCTTTCCTTGATGGCTTTCAACGCCGACTCGAAGTTGCGTTCATCGTTGACCGCGTCAAAGACGCGGAAGATATCAATACCAACCTCGGCGGCATGGCGAACGAAGGCTTGGACCACATCATCGGGGTAGTTGCGATATCCAACCAGGTTCTGGCCCCGCAGCAGCATCTGCAGCGGCGTGCTGGGCATCAGTCGCTTCAAGCGGCGCACCCTTTCCCAGGGGTCTTCATTCAAAAACCGTGTGGTGACATCAAAGGTTGCCCCACCCCAGACCTCAAGCGAGTAGAAACCCGCCTTGTCCATCTCCGCGGCCACGGGCTCCATGTCTTCCAGGCGCATGCGAGTTGCCAGGTTCGACTGGTGAGCATCCCTGAAGGTTGTGTCGGTTACTCTAACTCGACGGTCGGACACTGATCTATTTACCATTTGCGGTGCCTCTTGAATTCTTGTTACGAAAATACCGTCTCCCCCTTTGAAAAAGGGGGACTAAGGGGGATTTGACAAACAGGCAAAATCCCCCTGTATCCCCCTTTTGCGAAAGGGGGAGGTGGACTGGGCCTCCTCGTGATGATAGGCCATTTTCATACTTCATGGCGCCCCCTGGCAAGGAGGCATGGCCGATTACTGACAATACCGGTACCAAAGACGTCCCGGCCTGTGAGACAACGTTTTCCATGGGTTGTGAGCGTAGCTCATAAGTGTTTGTTTCCCAATGTTACGATCACTTCCTCCAGACGCCAAGCTGCCACAAATTGCGCAGTCTCATCATGTCGTCACGGCCGGCCATCCCCCAGCAGTTGCTGACGGCCGTAGCCGGCACGAGCGGCGGCGCCCCCGAGGCAATTTCTGCCGCTTGCTGCTCCTCTCGCAGGTATTGAGTTACGGCCGCAGTAATAGCGGCCACTATCTTAGCATCCAAGAAAATGAAATGGCGCCTTTCTAAAGGAATGCGCTCTGGTTAGAGGGGAATATTGCCGTGCTTTTTAGCCGGCCGGGTTTCCCGCTTGGTCTTCAGCATTTCCAGGGCCTGGATAAGCCGGATCCGGGTATCACGGGGCATAATGACGGCATCGACGTACCCCCGCGATGCCGCCACATAAGGATTATAGAAGAGTTTTTCGTATTCGGCCACTTTTTCGGCCAGTTTGGCCCTGGGGTCGGAGGCGCTTTGTATATCGCGGCGATGGATTACCTTGGCTGCAGCTTCGGCCCCCATAACGGCGATCTGGGCCGACGGCCAGGCGAGAA
>CAZFEA010000144.1:0-8209 GCA_964518085.1 uncultured Dehalococcoidia bacterium | reverse complement strand
TCCCCCTTTTTCAAAGGGGGAGAAAATGTCCCCCTACCTGATTTGCCCCCCGCCTGACGCCGTTTGACAATTCCAGGCGTTTCTTAGAAGATAGTAACAGTCATTTAGTACCAGCTTATGGCGCCATGGGCGCCCCGCGGGACGGCCAGATCCGGTCGGAACGAACCGGGGTGGCAAGAGGGGCAGGTCTACGCCGGCTTTCAGTCCCCGCGGGCCATAGGGAAAATAAGCTGAGTGTGCTTTGACCTTTTGAGAAGAATAAACTATAATCAAAATCAAGGTGTTCATAGACACCAGGAGAATATCAGATAATGGCAACCGGAGTACTTCCCAACATCGAAAGTCAAGGGGAACAGGCAACATCCCCACAACCCGCTGAGGGTATGGACGGCTGGGAGCAGGTACCGCAGCGCCAGGTAGTGCGCCGGGGGGATATCATCAAAGGCACCATCGTTTCCCTGGACCACGAAGGAATGTGGGTAGGAATCGGCTCAAAATCAGAGGGCATCGTTCCGCCACATGAAATGCGCTCCGTAAATGCTGCCGGCGGTCCTGCCGCAAAAAGGGGCGATGAGGTAATGGTGTATGTCGTGCACCCTGAGAATGAAAAAGGACAGGTGGTCCTTTCCATAGACAGGGCCCAGAGAGAGACAAACTGGGTCGAGTTGCAGGATAAAATGACCAGGGGCGAATTGCTCGTAGTCAGCATAAACTCTTACCGAAAAGGAGGGCTGCTGGTAACCTACAGCGCAGTCCGCGGGTTTGTCCCTTTGTCCCAACTGGCCCCACCTACCCGGGTGGTGGTGAACAGTTGCGAAGAGGGCGGGCACCTGCCCATCGCCGGCCAGACGATGAGGGTGAAAATACTGGAGCTGGACAAGGAAAAGAACCGTTTCATCCTTTCGGAGATGGCGGCCTACAGGGAGCACCAGGAAAAGGAAAAAGCCAAATTCCTGCTGGAGCTTAAAGAGGGAGAAACCAGGAAGGGCAAAGTCACCAGCATCCATCCCTTCGGGGCCTTCGTAAACCTGGGCCCCGCCGAAGGACTCATTCCCCTGTCCGAGCTTTCGTGGCAGGCCAATGCCAAGCTTTCGGACATGGTAAACGTCGGCGACGAGCTGGAAGTCTATGTCCTGAAGGTGGACAAAGAGGCTAACCGGATCGCCTTAAGTCTGAAGAGAATCCAGTCCCCACCGTGGGAAAACATATCAGAGAAATATCAGGTCGGTCAACTGGTAACTGCCAGAGTTACCAAGTTGGTAGATTTCGGGGCCTTTGTGAAGGTGGATGAGGTCATTGATGGCCTTATCCATATTTCAGAAATGGCCAACCGGAGAATCACCCATCCAAAAGAAGTAGTCAAGCGGAATGACATTCTAACCTTGAAGATCATTTCCGTTGAGATAGAACGCCATCGCCTGCGCCTGAGCCTGAAACAAGCCCAGGAAGAAACGACGACTAACGAGCTGGATCGGTTGACAAAGTGAGGAAATCATGGCAAGCAGGTTTGAAAAATTCTCAGAGAGGGCTCGCCGGGTCTTAACCCTGGCCCAGGAAGAAGCCCAAAGATTTAATCATCACTATATCGGCACGGAGCACATCCTGCTGGGACTGGTGCGGGAAGGGGATGGCGTTGCCGCCAAGGTCCTGGCGAACCTGGGCGTTGACCTGGGTAAAGTCCGTGCGGCGGTAGAGTTTATCATAGGGCGCGGAGAGAAAGGCGCCACCTCGGAAATAGGTCTTACCCCCCGGGCAAAAAGAGTTATCGAACTGGCGGTGGACGAAGCCCGCAGGCTCAACCACAGCTATATCGGGACCGAGCACCTGTTGCTGGGACTGCTTCGCGAAGGCGAAGGCGTGGCTGCCGGCGTCCTGGAAAGCCTCGGTGTTAACCTGGAAAAGGTCCGCACCGAGACCAACCGCATTCTGACCCAGAGCACGCCCCAGGCCGCGGCCCCGGCCCGTTCTACCAGCCGGACGCCAACCCTGGACCAGTTGGGCATTGACCTGACTCAAGCGGCCCGGTCGGGCAAACTCGATCCGGTCATCGGACGTCAGAAAGAAATAGAGCGGGTCATACAGATACTGTCCCGCAGGACCAAGAACAACCCGGCTCTCGTCGGCGATCCCGGTGTAGGCAAAACCGCCATTGTGGAAGGCCTCGCCCATCGCATTGTGGTGGGGGAGGTGCCTGAAACCCTCCACGGGAAAAGGCTGCTTACCCTGGACATGGGGGCCCTGGTGGCCGGGACCAAATATCGTGGCGAATTCGAGGAGCGGCTCAAGAAAGTCATCGAGGAGATCAAGTCTTCGGGGAACTGCATCCTCTTTATAGACGAGCTTCATACCATCGTCGGCGCCGGCGCCGCTGAAGGGGCTATCGATGCGGCCAACATACTGAAGCCGGCGCTGGCCCGCGGCGAGCTGCAGTGCATCGGGGCCACCACTCAAGACGAATACCGAAAATACGTAGAGCGGGATGCCGCTCTGGAGCGGCGTTTCCAGCCGGTAAAGGTGGAAGAACCCACTACCGACCAGGCTGTTGAGGTCCTGAAGGGGATCAAGGAGCGCTACGAAGACTATCATCACCTGATAATCAGCACCGAGGCCATCAAGTCGGCAGTGCAACTGGCGGCGCGGTATATTCCGGACCGGTTCCTGCCGGACAAGGCTATCGATCTCCTGGACGAAGCGTCGTCCCGGGTGCGGATCAAACGGGGCGGCACACCGGTGGGGCTGAAAGAGGCCCGCCGCGCTCTCGATGTCGTCCGCAAGGACAAGGAAGCCGCCATCGGCAACCAGCAATATGAATATGCTGCTGAGTTGCGCGACCGCGAGATCCAGCTTATGGACCGTTTGCAGCGGCTGGAGCAGAACTGGCAGTCCGAGCAAATTGTGGAAAAGCCGACGGTAACCGAAGACGATATCGCCGAAGTAGTCGGCATGTGGACCGGCATTCCGGTGACCCGGCTGGCCAGCGACGAATCGGCCCGGTTGCTGCAAATGGAGAGCGCTCTTCATCGCCGCATTATCGGCCAGGAAGAGGCGATTACCACTGTGGCCAAGGCCGTCCGCCGCGCCCGCGCCGGCCTCAAGGACGCCCGCCGGCCTATCGGCAGTTTCATCTTCCTCGGCCCCACCGGCGTGGGCAAGACCGAACTGGTGCGGGCGCTGTCCGAGTTCATGTTCGGCAGCGAGGATGCCCTGGTCCGCCTGGACATGTCGGAATTCATGGAAAGACACACCGTCGCCCGGCTGGTAGGCGCGCCTCCCGGATATGTCGGCTACGACGAGGGCGGCCAGCTTACCGAGGCGGTAAGGCGAAAGTCTTACAGCGCCATCCTGCTCGACGAAATTGAAAAGGCGCATCCGGATGTGTTCAACATCCTGCTGCAGATTTTTGATGATGGTCACCTGACCGACGCCAAGGGCCGGAAGGTTGACTTCCGGAACTCGATCATCGTCATGACCAGCAACATCGGCGCAGAGCTTATCAAGAAGGATAGCTTCCTCGGCTTCACTACCCGGATCGACGAGGAAAAGACCCAGAAAGACTCCTATGACAGGATGAAAGAAAAGGTCCTGGGTGAGCTGAAGAAGACCTTCCGGCCGGAATTCCTGAACCGGATCGACGGCGTGGTGGTCTTCCACTCATTGAATAAGGACCATATCCGGCAGATCGTCGACCTCATGCTCTCTCACGTGGTCAAACATCTGGGCGAGAAGGGCATTAAGCTCGAGGTGACCGAGGCCGCCAAGGACTACCTGGGCGAAAAAGGATACGACCAGCAGTTCGGGGCGAGGCCTTTGCGCCGGGTGATTCAAAACAAAATAGAAGACTACCTGTCAGACGGCTTGCTCCGCGGCGATTTCCGTCCCGGAGATACCGTCCAGATCGACCGCAAAGATGACGATGTGGTCATCAATACGGTAACCCTGGCCAAACCGACCGCCGGCAAGACCTAGGACCCGCGCCGGGCGGCGCTTTACCCGGGGGCTCTGGCCTGCCTGATAATGCTCCGGTATCACAGGCGGCCCTGCCTGTGATAACCTGGTTGCCTCTCGTCGGCGAGGGAGAGTCGTGGTTTTCAACAAAAAGGGAATCCCTGGAAAGGGATTCCCTTTTTATTGTCATTGCCAGCGCAGTCCGTAGCGGCACGCTGCGCGTGCCCGAGCGTTGCTCACAGGCAGGGACGCCTGTGCCACCCGTAGCGGCACGCTGCGCGTGCCCTGCCGCGACAATACTTTCACAGGAGGTTTTTCGATAATGCCCCAGGAAAAAGTGGAAATCCCCATCGCCGGGAAAATTGTCTCCATCAACGCCAAAGTCGGCGCCGAGGTTAAAGAAGGCGCCACTATTGCCATCCTGGAATCCATGAAAATGGAAAACCCCATCCTTTCTCCAGTCAAAGGGAAAGTAAAGGAAATCAAGCTGAGCGTGGGGCAGGCGGTCAAATCAGGAGACGTCCTGGCGATAATCGAGTATTAGACGGTACTGCAGCCTTTCCAGGCTGCAGCGACAGGCTGCAGCGACAGGCTGGAAAGCCTGTCGTACCGGCAGGAGTCCGCCACAGGCGGACGACCACGGTGTGTAGGGGCTTGATTCATCAACCCCTGGTTGGGTTTGACAAGTCAACCCCCTACCGGATATAAAGGGTGGTCATGGGCGTCCAGAAAACTACCTATGTTTGCCAGCAGTGCGGCCATGAGAGCGCCCGCTGGTCCGGGCGCTGCCCGGGCTGCGACCGGTGGAACACCATGGTCGAGACCCGGGCCGGCTCATCTTCCCGCTCCGCGCCCCGGTCCTCGGCAAACAGGGCTATTGAACTCCCTTCCGTTCCCTTAGAGGTCACCCGGCGTATCAGCCTGTCTTTCAGGGAGCTGGACCGGGTGCTGGGCGGCGGGCTGGTGCCCGGTTCGCTGGTACTCATCGCCGGTGATCCCGGAATCGGCAAGTCCACCCTGTTGCTTCAAGTCTGCGGACGGGTGGCGCAGGACGCGGGCAAGGTGCTCTACGTTTCCGGGGAAGAGTCGGTGCAGCAACTCAAGCTACGCGCCGACCGGCTGGGAATCCAGGGCAGCGGCCTTTACCTGCTATCGGAGACCGGTCTGGACGGCATCCTGGCGTCCATCCGGGACCTTTCACCCAATCTGGTTATTGTTGATTCGATACAGACCGTTTCCAGCGACGGCGCGGCGGGAATGGCCGGCAGCGTCTCCCAGGTGCGTGAGAGTACCCTCACCCTGATGGAGCAGGCCAAGAGCAGCGGGAGGCCCATCATCATCGCCGGCCACGTTACCAAGGATGGGGCTATTGCCGGCCCGAAGACACTGGAACACATGGTGGACACCGTCCTGTATATGGAAGGGGAGCCGTTCAGCGCCTACCGGATCCTGCGCGGGGTCAAGAACCGGTTCGGCTCCACCAACGAGGTCGGCCTGTTCGAAATGAGGGGCCAGGGCCTTGTCGAGGTGGACAACCCTTCCCTGGCCTTTATATCCCAGCGTCCGGTGGAAACGGTAGGTTCAGTCATCATCCCCAGCCTGGAGGGCACCCGTCCTCTGCTCATTGAAGTCCAGTCCCTGACCAATCCCACCAGCTTCGGGACCCCGCGGCGCACCGCCAATGGCATCGATTTCAATCGCCTGCTGCTGATCGCCGCCGTGCTGAGCCGCCGTGCCGGCGTGCCGCTGGGCAACCAGGACATACTGGTCAACGTTACCGGCGGACTGACCGTGAACGAACCCGCGGCCGACCTGGGCATTGCGCTGGCCATTGCTTCCAGCTACCGCAACAGCCCGGTTGACCCAAAACTGGTAGCCCTGGGCGAGATCGGTCTGAGCGGGGAACTGCGGTCGGCGCCGCAGATGGAACGGCGCCTGGCCGAAGCCGCCCGTCTCGGTTTTGAGCGCTGCCTGGCGCCTCGGTCTGCCCTCGGCGGCATGAAGCCCAAAGATATTGAAGTGGTGGCGGTGTCCAACCTGCGGGAAGCCTTTCGCATCGCGCTGCCACATGCGAAGATTGAAAAATTGGAAGATTGAAAGATTGAAAAATTCCCCTCCTCCCGTAGCGGCACGTTGCACGTGCCGGGGGTAGGGTGGGTTAAGCGCGGGGTGCAGTGGTGGGCAGCGGCGCGAACCCACCAGGGGACGGGCACCAGGCTGAAGCAAGGCGGCGGACGTGGTAAAATTGTCCCAGCCCCGAAACGCCGGCAATCCCCCACCCTTGATTCACCATCAAAAATATAAACCTGAATTCAAGTCAAAGCTGAGCCAGAAACAATATCTTGCACCAAACAGGTGAAAAAACTCACGTTTGGCCAGATTCAATGGATGGTGAATCAAGGCCACAGTCCCCTTTTGACAAGGGGAGGTCGAGATGTCCCCCTTTTGCTAAAAGGGGGAGTAAGAAGGGATCTAGCCATTCCCAACAGGGTTTCGTGGGAGCCGTCTAGCGACTATTATTTGACCGAAGAGGCTGGCAGTGCTAAGATGGTGCGGCGAGACAAGCTTAGTCAGCGACTGACTGTATGTTCGGGGAGGAGCACTGATATGGCCATTAAGCACCGGATCCCACGGGCCCATCGCCTCAGAGGCCGGAAATCTCGTACCTTTGTCATCAGACGCCGGAAATACGCGGCTCCTCGACCGCTTAGCACTGAACAGTACCGGCGCCTGGCTCAATCTTATCTCGAGAAGCGCGACTGGCAGAAAGCGCTCGGGATCTACCGAGGTTTGTGCAGCCAGGGACTTGCCAACAAGCAGGACTATGCCCAAATGGGGAGGGCTTATTTCGAGGCGGGTGCCCTAGTTGATGCGAGGATGTCTCTCCGAAAAGCTCTCAGCCTCGATCCCGGCGACAGTGCCCTGATTGCTGAGCTTGCCATCGTAAACCGTGCCTTAGAGAACATCCAGCATCGCAGCAATCCTGACGGAAGCATCACGTCAAACTCAATCGGCTGGCAACAAGATGTGAGAGAAATCACTCATCGGTTTGAGAGGCAGGAGATGGGACAGAGCCGACTTCAAGGAACACTGAATGGGCGCGGAGGTACTGAATCGCCAGTTCTGCCACCTCAACCGCTCTCCCGGTACACGATTTACGGCTATTTTGACGGACGTTTTCCAGGTACTAATAGAGGACCGTCATCCACGATATATGGTCAGCACGAAGAGAGAGTGACGGGTTGTGAGACGTGCAAGAAACCCTACTGTATTCGATGCCATCCCGTCGGATGCCCATGGTGCCAGGCGAAGCAAGAGCCTATCATGTAGTGCACCGGTAACAAACGCCGTTCCCGAGGAGGGCGCAAGCTGGGCAAATAGGCTCATCGAAAATCAAAGCCGGGGAGGCGAGGCGCCTTCGTGTGGAGAAACCCAATCGGACTATGCCCGCGCTACCGACACGTCGCAAGGGCGTGGCCGGCTGAAGCACGGCGACACACGTGGTAAAATTGGGTAAGTCCGGTCAGACGAGACTCTCAATGAAGACGAAGACGCTAAGCACTTATACAGCCAAATATACGGCAATTAGTTCCGGTTACATGGGCCAGATCGTGGAATGGCCGGAGGTAATTACCGAAGGGAAGACGTACAGGAGGCATTTATCGCCGAAGCTGGTGTCAGCCTTTGACGGATCAAGAGCTCGACTCTGAGGGCAATATGCACAAGGGCAGGGATATCGAGAGAAGAGTTTCTCCAGGCCTCTGCCAAAGAATAAGGAAAGCTATTTGGAGCAAAAACTAATAGGACTCGAACAGATCCTCAAAGACATGTCCTCGGTCGTGGTGGCCTATTCTGGCGGGGTGGACAGCACGCTGCTGGCTTTTGTGGCCAACCGGGTACTCGGGGACCGGGCGCTGGCGGTGACCGCCATATCGCCCACCTATCCCTCCAGGGAGGTCGAAGAAGCCCGGCGACTGGCAAACCAGCTTGGCCTGAGGCACACGACCATCGAGACCAGGGAGCTGGAAGACAAAAGCTTTGTTACCAACGACGTTAACCGCTGCTATTACTGCAAGTCCGAACTCTTCTCCGACCTGCGGGAGCTTGCCGGCAAAGAGGGACTGAATTGGGTGGCTGACGGATCGAATTTCGATGATCTCAAAGACTACCGCCCGGGCCGCAGGGCGGCGCAGGAAAAGAAGATAAGAAGCCCGCTCTTTGAGGCTGGCTTTACCAAGGCAGACATCAGGGCCGCCGCCCGGGA
>CAZFEA010000143.1:0-8223 GCA_964518085.1 uncultured Dehalococcoidia bacterium | reverse complement strand
GGATGCTGGCGCGCCCGGGAGGCGTCGCCGGGCCAACGCCTAACCGCCGGCTGCGAAGAGTAATGTAGCGGCGCGGCACGGCGCGCCGTGCCAGGGGCGCTACCACGTAGCCGCGAGCCGTTGGCTCGCCCTCAAATTGACCAAAACCGCGTTGACTAATCCGTACATTTTCTTGCAGCAGTCGGGCCTTCGGGTCTCCCTGCGTTCGGATCATCGGAAAAGCAAGGGCGGGCCAACGGCCCGCGGCTACGGCGCCACTTTCTATTATGTTAAAATGGTTCCATGGGGCGTTTGACTTCCAAGTGGCGGCGCCTGGGCTTGCAGCGCCGCATCATGGCCTATGTCACAGTCGGACTGCTGGTCCTCTTTTCCGGTATGGCCTATTTCCAGATGCGGGCCGTTCGCGACCTGAAAGAACAAATCTTCCGGGAGAGAATGGCCCTGGCGGAGGTGCTGATGGGACGGGTGGAAAAGAACTTCGAATTTCTGGGGTCGGACCTGCTTCTGATCGCGGAGCGGCTCCAGGACCCGGACAAAGACTTTCAAAGCGCCGCCCGGCAAATTTCCCATTCAATTCAGCAACACGCCCCGAGCCAGTTCTTCACCGTCGCCTCAATCCTGGTCGTCGATGACCGCGGCAAGTTGCTGGCCAGTGAGCCGCCGGAGGCTAACCCGCATGCTGCGGTCATGGAAACCGCGGTCCGGCAGGCCATGGCCAAAAAGCAGCCTTTACTCTTCCCCTGCCCTGGCTTCGCAGATTCAAATACCCCTTTTGCCCTTATGCTGGTGCCCGTTTCAGCCAGCCGGGACGACGGCGGGCGCTGGTTGGTTGTGGCCGCCGAAATTGCCGGTAGAAGCGGCTACCTTCCCGCCATCCCCGGGGGCGGCAGCGGTTACTCTATGGAGATTCTCGATGCCGGCGGGCGGGTGATAGTTTCCAGTCCCGAAACCGACAGAGCGGGCGCGATCAGCGCCCACTACCCCAGTTTGCGCAACTATATGGATGCCAGGCAACCTGCGGTGGAAATCCACCGTGGCGTCCAGCCCGCGCCTGGGGACGACCTGGTAGTCGCGGTAACACCCTTCCTTTCCGATCCCTTTTTCCTGGTACTCAAACAACCCACAGAGATCGCCCTGATGGCCCCCGGGCGACAGCAAAATGAGCTTTTCGCCGTGGCCACGGTAGCCCTGGCCCTGGCGTTGGGCGTGGCCTGGTACACGACGCGAAGCGTGGTCGGGCCGGTCACAGACCTCCGGGCCACCGCCCGCCAGTTTGCCCGAGGCAACCTTGACCATCCGGTCCAGGTTGTCGCCCAGGATGAACTGGCCGAACTGGCCGACGATATCGAGACCATGCGCCGGCAGCTCAAGATCTCGAGGGATGAAATTCAACAGGCAAAGCTGGAACTGGAATTGAAAGTCGAGGAACGGACCCGGAGGCTTCAGGAAACACTGGGCAAGGTGTTCACCGCCCAGGAAGAGGAGCGGCGGCGGATTGCCCTGGAATTGCATGACGAGCAGAGCCAGGCCCTCGGGGCCCTTTCGGTGAGCCTGGACCGGATCAGCCACCTGCTGGTCGATCCCTCTGCTCCGCTCAGCGCCGAAGTGCAGCAGGCGCGACAAATGGCCCGGTCGCTGCTGCAGGAAACCCGGCGCCTGATCTATGACCTCCGGCCCAGCGTGCTTGATGACATGGGTCTCGAGGCCGCCATCCGCTGGTGCGCCGAGACTCACCTCATGTCTCGGGGCATCCAGGTTGCCCTGCAAAGTTCATTCAGGCCCGGGCGCCTGCCCGGGGCAATCGAGGTGGGCCTGTTCAGGATCGCCCAGGAAGCTATCGTCAACATCGCCCGTCACTCCGAAGCCCGGCATGCCGCCGTGGTCATAGAACAACACAACGGGTCATTGCGAATGCACGTCAGTGACGACGGCAGGGGGTTTGTTCCCGGGCGCGTTGCAGCCAGCAAGACTGGCGGGGTCGGGCTGGAGGGGATGAAGGAGAGGGTCCGGCTCATGGGCGGCCATATTGACATATCCTCGGAGCCGGGAAAGGGTACAAAAATCGAGTTGGAGGTACCTCTGGAAAAGGAGGCTTCACCATGACCAGGCTCTTACTGGTTGACGACCATGTTATGGTGCGTCAGGCCCTGGGCAGGACGCTGGGCGACGTTCCCGAGTTTGAAGTTGTGGGCCAGGCCGGGTCCGGCGAAGAGTGCCTGGAGTTGATACCGCGGCTGTCACCGGAGGTGGTACTGATGGACATAGGGATGCCGGGAATGGGCGGCCTGGCAACCACCGAGAAAATCCGCCGGGACTATCCTCAGGTGAATGTACTGATTCTTACCATACACAACCGTGATGATTACTTCTTCAAGTCCTTCCAGGCCGGGGCCTCGGGGTACATCCTGAAAGATGCCGAAATGGAGGAACTGGTAGCCGCCGTGCAGGAAGTGGCCCAGGGCAAGACCTATATCTTCCCCACCCTCATTCCCAAACTGATCGATGATTATCTGCAGCGGGTGAGAGGCGATCGCTCTCCGGGCGCCCGTCAGGCGCTCAGCGACCGCGAAAAGGAGGTCCTGCGGCTTATTGCCGCCGGGACTACCACCAACGAAATCGCCAGCACCCTGAACATCAGTACTCATACCGTCCGCCGCCATCGCGATCACATAATGGCCAAGCTGGACCTCCATTCAGCCGCCCAGTTGATTCGCTTTGCTATTGACCACGGGCTGCTGAACGGACCCGCGTAGCGGCAGACCTGCTTGTCTGCCCGCGGGCGAACAAAAAGATCCGCCCCTGCGGGGTCGACCCGTCAGGGTTTATTGCCTTTGTATTCCCCGGAAAATGCGGTAGCCGTAGCGGCGAGGTCCCCTCGCCCGTTCCCAAGCGCGGAAACCGCGCCGCTACAGACGGGGTACCACAGGCGGCCCTGCCTGTGGGGGACTGCAACGGTACCACAGGCGGCCCTGCCTGTGAGAGCATGGTCTTTCATGCTTGATGGTGCTCGCAAGCGAGCATGGCTGATTATTCAGTTATTGAGTTATTGCACCATCCTCAAATAGGGCATTACACCTATCCCCAAATACAACGATCGACCGATGAAGATCGGCCCGCTTCAGCTTACAATTACAATCAGGTAAGGAAAGGAGCGAAATAATGCTCAAAAAACTATCATTCATCCTGGTTGCCCTGTTTGCCCTGTCGGTCGTTGTCCTGGCCGCCTGCGCCGGCCCTGCGGGCGAACGGGGTGCCGCAGGAGCCGCCGGACCGGCTGGACCCGCCGGCAAAGCAGGACCCCCTGGTCCGGCAGGACCCGCCGGCAAAGCTGGTCCAGCAGGACCCGCCGGACCGGCCGGGAAAGCCGCCGCCGGCGCCGTCACTACTGCTGATGTCCAGAAGGCCATAGATGCCACCTTCAGCAAGAGGAATCCCAACCTGCCACTGTGGCAGGCCCAGCGCGGCACGGCCCCGCAAATGATGGAAATAACCATGCACTGGAACAACATGTGGTTTGCCGCCCAGGGAGGCAACTGGGACTTCGCCCGGTTCGAAGTTTACCGGACCGAAGAGGCGATCAAAGTCATCGCCATAACCCGGCCGGCCCGCATGGCCATGTTGAAACCATGGGAGGACGCCACGTTACCGCCACTGATAAAGGCTATCGAAGCCAAAAACCTGCCCGAGTTTGAAAAGGCCTACGACGCCGGAGTGGCCGGCTGCAACGCCTGCCACACTGTCAGCGAGGGCGGCCCCCTGAAGAGTCTCAAAGCCTTCAAGGTCACCCGGCCGACAACGCCTCTGTTCAGTAATCTCGATTTCAGGGGGGATGGGGTCCAGCCCGTCGCCAAATAGCAGCCGAATACTGACCAAACAATCGACGAACCAAAGAGAGCCCGCCTTCCAGTGGCGGGCTCTCTTTTTGCCCCACAAGTATCCCCACCTATTGACAAACCCTGCCCAAAAACATTAGATTTAGCTCAGGCAAACAACAGTAGACAGTAGTCAGTAGCCAGTAGCGGCACGCTGCGCGTGCCGGGGGCGGGGCAACCCAATAACCCAACAACTCAATAACTCAGATATGCCTGACATCACTTTCGTCCTGACCGGGCTTGATTGCGTTGACTGCGCCAGTCAAGTCGAAGCCGTGGTCAAAAAGCTTCCCACCGTGGAGCAGGTCAGCGTTTCCCTGGCCACCGGTCAGATGGTGGTCGGGTCGGCCCGCCTGGATGACCTCGACATCCCCAATCTGATGCGCCAGGTGCGCAACCTTGGCTACACCATCGGGCTGGTGCAGGCGGGCAAAACAATTACCGTTTTCGTCGAAGGCCTGGACTGCGCCGACGAGGTTGAGGCGATCAACAGGAAACTGAGGGGTATGAGGGGCGTGCTGAAATACAAACCCAACATCGTCCAGCAGGCGGTGGAAGTCGCCTACGATCCCGAGGCAGTGGCGCCCGCCGACATCGTGAGGTCGATCGCCGAAAGCGGCCTGTATGCCTGCCTGGAACGCCCCAGGGAAAAAGCCGCCGCCTGGTGGCGGGAACGAAGAAACATACTGCTGTTGCTTTGCGGCCTGTTTATCCTGGCCGGCTTCGGTTTCTCCTGGTTGGGCCTCCACGAACTGCTTTCGACGGGCGCTTTCCTGGCGGCCGTGGTCATTGGCGGATATTACCCGGCCCGGATGGGACTGGCCGGCGTGCGCACCCGGCGACTCAACATTTACACCCTGAATATCGTTGCCGTCCTGGGCGCCATCGGCCTGGGGCTGTGGGAGGAAGCCGCGGTGCTGGTCTTTGTCTACTCGCTGGGAAGTGTCCTGGAAAGCTATGCACTGGGCACAGTAAGGGGTTCGCTCAAAAGCCTGATCGGAATGGTGCCGCAGGGCGCCACCGTCAAGCCCCACGGACAGGAAGAGGTCTATCTGCCTGTCGCCGATATCAAGGTTGGGGATATCGTTATCGTGAAGCCGGGAGAGAAGATCCCCCTGGATGGCGTGGTGGTGGCCGGGTTTTCTTCCGTGGACCAGTCGCCGGTGACCGGCGAGTCGATTCCGGTGCCCCGATCCCAGGGGGATGAGGTTTTTGCCGGAACAATCAACCAGGAAGGCTATTGGGAGATACGGGTCAACAAGCTCCACACCAATACCACCCTGGCCAAAATAATCAGCTACGTGGAAAAAGCGGAATTGAAGAAATCAAGCTATCAGCGGTTTGCCGAGAGATTCGGCTCGGTCTACACGCCGCTCATCTTTGGCGTAGCCGTTCTTACCGCTACCGTGCCCCTCGCCTTCGGCCAGCCCTTCGTCCCCTGGTTCTACCGGGCGCTGGTGGTGCTGGCCGTCTCCTGTTCCTGCGGCCTGGCTTTGTCCGTCCCGGTAGCTACTCTCTCGGCGGTAGCCAATGCGGCCAGGAAGGGCATCCTGATAAAAGGGGGCGCCAGCATCGAAGCCGCCGCCAGCGCCCGGGCGGTCGTCTTCGACAAGACCGGCACCCTCACCATCGGAAAGCCCTCGGTAACCGATGTCATTGCTCTCAAGATCGACGAGCCACGCCTTCTGGCGGTGGCTGCAGCCATCGAAACTCGTTCCGAGCACGCCCTGGGCGAAGCGATAATGAGAAAGACCAGGGAGGAAGGCATTCCCATCCCTCATGTCAAGAATTTCCAGTCGCTGCCGGGAATCGGCGTCCAGGGCAGCATCGATGAACAGGTATGCTGGGTCAGCAGCGGCAGGATGCTTTCGGAGCCGATCACCATCGAAGACCGGGGACGCCAGGCGATGTCCCGGCTGGAAAGCGAAGGAAAAACGCCGGTTATCGTAGGCTGCGACAGGGAAGTGCTGGGAGTCATCGGCATTGCTGATAGAGTCCGGGCGGAATCAGCGGCTGCCGTCAAATCGCTGAAAAACATGGGGATCAAGAAGGTTATTATGCTGACCGGCGACGACCCTGGCATAGCCCGGGCCATCGCTGCTGAGGTTGGTCTGGATGACTACCGGGCCCGTCTCCTGCCACAGGACAAAGTCACCGAGGTAAGGAAGCTCAGGGCCGAACTGGGCACGATCGTGATGGTTGGTGATGGAGTAAATGACGCCCCGGCCCTGGCTGAAGCCGACGTCGGCATCGCTATGGGCGCGGCGGGTACCGACGTTGCCATCGAGACCGCCGATCTGGCCCTGATGTCGGATAACCTTTCCCGTGTCCCGGAAGTTTTGAAGCTGAGCCGGCGCACCTCGGCCAACATCAAGCAAAACATTTTCGCCAGTCTGCTGATCGTTGCCATCATCATTCCTGCCGCCTTGATGGGGCGGGTAGACCTGGTGCCCGGCTTGCTGATAAACGAGGGAAGCATGCTGGTGGTCATCGCCAACGGACTGAGGTTACTTCGATAGGCAACATGCTGGAAACTCTGCCCCTGGTGGGCCGCCGCTCCCTGGTCGCCGCCACCGGGCGGCTTAAGGGCCAGTTACTGCTGAATGTTCCGGTGGCGGCATTGGTCCTGGGCGCCATCTCTATCTTTGTCGTCGGGCATCACCGCGAACAGGTCGACCGCGATGTGAGGACCTCCCTGGAGGAGATGGCGGCCGTCGAACGCGTCGGAAATCAACTCCTCGGCATTCAGCTCGGCATGCAGGGTTATCTCATTACCGGGGACGCGCAATTCATCGAATCACACCTCGAGTCCTACACCGGACTGCAGAAAGTCCTGGGGCGCCTGGAGGCGCTGGAATCCAGCACGCCGGAGCACCTTGAGCGCCTCGCGACCCTTCGCCAGCAGATTGCCTCTGAATTTGAGGCCATGCAGAATCTTCGCCAGGCGCACGAACAGGGGATTGCCCCGGACCCGGCCATGATTGCCGCCAGCCTGGCCACGGGCAAAAAGGTCTCCGAGGGGGTCGCCGCATGGCTTTCCGAGGAAGAAGCCACCCTGGCCGGTGAACTGGAATACGCCAGGTCCCTTCAGTGGTTGTCACTAATAGTCATAGGCGGGGGAGCTTTTCTGGGGATCCTGTGCTCCCTGATTGCCGCAGGCCTCTTTTCAAGACTTCACCAGCAGGTGGACAGGCAGCGAGAGACCGCCCAGGCAATCCAGATGAGCATGACCGAAGGACTGGTGGTTATTGATGAGGCGGGTGTTATACAAACCTGCAATGAAGCAGCCAGAAAACTACTGGGGGTGCCGGCCAACGCCTGGGCCGGAAAACCGCTTCATTCGGCCATGCGGAACGCTTCAGTCTATTTCGACCCTCCGGCCACGGTTGACGACATTGTCAAAACCATCAATATGTCCGCAGCCGGGCCGGCCAGCCTCGAAGTGCGCATCTTGAAGCCAAAGCCATCAAATATCCAGTTGGTGGCTTTTCCTATACGGTCCGACCACCAGATCGCACTGACGGGACTCCTTATGCGGGACGTAACCGAAGAGAGAGAGCTGCAAAAGAGGCAGGAGGCCTTCGTTTACGTGGCTTCCCACGAACTCCGGACGCCGATGACCAGCATAATGGGTTTTTCCGAGCTCCTGTTGAAATTCAGTATGCCGGAAGAAGCCAGAAAAGAGAGCCTTGACCGTATTTATCAGTCCTCCCGGCGTCTGACCATGATCCTGGATGACCTGCTCAACGTGTCGCGTATTCACTCCGGGACGATCGCAGTCAGGGCTGAGCCTGTTCCGGCGGAAGCCGTGGCGGCCGAGGTGATGCAGGGCTTTCAATTGATGTCTCAAAAGCACCGCTTTGAACTCCATTCCGAGGCCGAGCTGCCCCGGGTACGCGCCGACAAAGACAAGCTTACCCAGATAGTCACCAACCTGGTAGACAATGCCATCAAATATAGTCCCCGCGGCGGCACCGTGGCAATCCGGCTGCGCCATGACCGGGACAAACATCAGGTAGTGATCAGCATTGCCGACCAGGGACTGGGCATAGCCCAGGCGGATATCCCGGGCCTGTTCACCACCTTTCACCGCATTCGCCGCCCGGAAACGGAAACCATCAAGGGCACCGGGCTGGGACTTTACATTGTCAAATCCCTGGTGGGCCTGATGAACGGCGAAATCTGGGTGGAAAGTGAACTGGACAAGGGGACTACCTTCTCCTTTTCACTGCCGGTGGCAAGCTGAACCTCCGTCCAAAATCAGCCGGTACCACAGGCGGCCCTGCCTGTGACAGTTTGCTCAGAAAATGTCGCCATCTCCCCCTTTGAAAAAGGGGGACTAAGGGGGATT
>CAZFEA010000142.1:0-8242 GCA_964518085.1 uncultured Dehalococcoidia bacterium | reverse complement strand
CGCTACGCAATGTCGGTCATCGGGCACGCGGCAGCGTGCCGCTACGAAAGCTGCAACCGGCGCCGGTCCTCAATTTTGGCGAAGAAATAGTAGTACATTATGCCCGGGATGACAATGACCAGGGCGGCGATGGTGAATGTCAGGT
Organism: uncultured Dehalococcoidia bacterium; assembly: GCA_964518085.1. Classification (GTDB taxonomy): domain Bacteria; phylum Chloroflexota; class Dehalococcoidia; order JACQUA01; family JACQUA01; genus JACQUA01. The sequence goes on along the minus strand of CAZFEA010000142.1, from coordinate 8,097 downwards.
GGAAGTTGCCCCCGGCCAGGATTATGCCCGCCAGGACGGCCGCCGGCGAACTTACGGTATCCAGCACTCCGTGGATAAGCCCGTTGGCCGTCCCCCTTTCCCTGGTGACCACCAGCTCCATGGCCAACTGGTTGCGCAGCGGCATGGAGGCACTCCAGAATACCCGCTGGATAATAAAGAAAGCCACCACCGCCGGCAGATAGGGTGTGAAAGCCATGAGCACGACACCCGGGGCGGCCAGCCACAGCATCAGCCAGATGCCACGGGCCCGGCCGTATTTCCGGGCAATCCTGGGACCGAGGAGAATAGTTACCACCGCCGAGCCGATGAAGCCGGAGGCCATGATGGCGCCGACACTCTGGTAGGGCAATAGATGTGCCTCTCTGAAAAAGACGCTGAAGAAGGGAATCATGATTCCGAAGGATATCCCGTACACCGCGGCGCAGGCCACCAGCCGCCCGATGATGCCATGGCTCTGAATATTCCGCAGGGTCAACAGCTCGGCAAAGCTCTCGACGCGGTCTTGTGGCAAACGTCGTTCCCTGAGAAACAGCAGGGGAACCAGGGACAGCAGGGTCAGGGGCAGGGAGATGACCAGGGCCCAGCGGACGGCCACATAATGGGCCGGGATGAGGTCGAAAATGCCTCCCCAGAAAGCGGGCAGGAAACCGGCGGACATCGAACCGATAAAGGCTGAGAACATCATGAACGACGACTCCAGGGCGAACAGGTGCGGTCTCTCCGCCGGCTCACTGTTTTCCATTATGAAGGGACCCGAGGCCACGGCATGGAAGCCATCCCCGACGCCGGAACCCATCATCAACACCAGGATCAAAAGAGGATCAAGGGTGAACAGGAGGAAGGCCCGGAAGACCACCGCCGAGGTCGAGGCGACAACAAAAACGAACTTCCGGCCGAACTTATCGGCAATGAGGCCGGCGACAAAAGCCATCATGCCGTGGAGGAGGAGGTTTACGGCGATCACCAGGCCGATATAGTCCAGGTTGAAACCGGCGGCCAGCAGGTACAGGGCGAACATCACCCGCCAGATGCCGGTGCCCAGCTCGGCGAGAAGGGCATAGATCAGAAACAACCTGGCGTTGCGGCTGAAGCGCTTAATCATTTGCAGCCAGCCGCCGGAGGCCTCCCCGGGCTGCAATCGCACGGCGGGTTGAGTGACCATCAGTAAAGACTCCTCACGTAGTTCACCAGGTCCCATATCTCACTGTCGGACAGTTTCTTGCCGTAGCCCGGCATTCCGGTCCTGTCCCGCCCACGGTCGATAGCCCAGAACAGGTCGGGATCGCTGCGGGTGACCATCCGTGCCCGGTCGGTGAAATCCGGGATCCGGACACGGACGGCGGCGCTTTCGGGACCATTTCCCTGCCCGGTGTCGCCATGACATGAAGGGCAACCACTGGCCAGGTACAGGGTCTTGCCCCGGGCCGCCGAGCCGGCGAGTCCCGGATTCTCAATGCGCCGGGCTAGCTGCGACCACTCAGCGCACCCGGTCAGCGTTATCACCAGCGCCAGTCCCACGGCAAGCATTAACCGGTACCACAGGCGGCCCTGCCTGTCAGACAACGGGTGGCACAGGCCTCCATGCCTGTGAGAGACCGGACCGGTACCACAGGCGGCCCTGCCTGTGAGACAGCGTTTGTTACCAAACCCCCGGCCGGTACCACAGGCGTCCTCGCCTGTGAAACAGCGTTTGTTACCAAACCACCGGTACCACAGGCGGCCCTGCCTGTGAGACATCGTTTTCATCCATGGCATGTGACCGTAGCTCATGGCCGTTCGCTCTGCCTTAGCCTTCATGTCATTGCCCCTGGGGACCGGTGTCGTTCAATTTGTTTTGTTTTCTTCTTAGCGAGCGTGACGCCCATAGCCAGAGAAGAAATCCCGCCAGAAGGATGGCGAATAGCAGCCCTCCCAGGACTACAAGGGCGAGGGGGCTCAGGGCAAAACCCTCGGTCAGGTGCACTTCTCCCTCGTGCGCGGCGGCAACGCGGGAGAACGCTTCAAGCAGCCACAACGCCAGAATCAAGGCAGGGGCAAATCGCCTTGGCCGCGCCGTAGCCGCGAGCCGTCGGCTCACCCTTGCATTTCCGATGTCATTGCGAGCGCAGCGAAGCAATCCCGTCAGGGTGCACTCAACCGGTACGACAGGCCTCCCTGCCTGAGACATTATTTCCATGTTTGATCGTCCTCGCATGCGGGTAGAGGTAGCTGGTTGGACTTTGTTCCTTGTCCCTTGTTAGCCGCTCTGAAAATACCGCCATCTCCCCCTTTGAAAAAGGGGGACTAAGGGGGATTTAAGAAACAGGCAAAATCCCCCTGTATCCCCCTTTTGCGAAAGGGGGAGGTAAACTGGGTCTCCTCGCGTTGATAGGCCATTTTCATACTTCATGGTGCCCGCCGCAAGCGGGCATGGGTGCTTATTACGAAAATGCCGGTACCACAGGCGGCCCTGCCTGTGCGGACATGGTTTTTCATACCTCATGGCGCCCGCCGCCAGCGGGCGTGAGTGCTTGTTACTTGAAACCGGATTATACCATGCCATCGCAAGCCTCGCTCACGCTCAAAAACCTCTATAATTTGTCATATCAACACCAGGAGGCGCCACGTGGCGCGATATGCAAGCCTTACGCCTCCTCCGTACCGGCACGCTGCCGCGTGCCTTTGTCGGAACTGCGGCTATGCCATCATTTTCTCGATACGGTTCCAATGTTTTCGGGATTCCGGCTGTCGACGCTCCATTTGCTGGCATTGTACCGGAGGTACTCGCGCAGCCTGGTCAATTCTTCCTCGTTGCCGATCACGTGCTCGTAATAATTACGTTGCCAGACTTTCGCCCGGGGAGGATTCCGTAACCGGTTGATCAGCACCGTGGTTGCTGCTTTGAATCCACGGATGATTGTCGGTATCGAATTGGAAACCGGCTTTCCGAACGCCTCCTCCGTAGCGGCACGCTGCTGCGTGCCTATCCCTGTGCCACCCGTAGCGGCACGCTGCTGCGTGCCTGAAGGTTCATCGGCCAACCCGATAATTGCGTGGATATGATTCGGCATCACAATGAACTCGTCAATGGTGACATTGGGCCGGATGTTCCCGGTCATCGCCCACTCCCGCGCCACAATTTCACCAAACGCGTTCAGATGCATTTGTTCGTTGGAAACGCTGCCGAAAAGGCATTGGTTATCGTGGCTGCAGATGGTGATGAAGTATGACCCTGACTGGGTATAGTCAAATTCTTTCAGCCGGATAGATTTATGCCAGAATGGTTTTTGAATATTCATTTTATGTTGCCCAAGGGCACGCGGCAGCGTGCCGCTACGCAATGTTGGTCGCCTTGGCACGCGGCGGCGTGCCGCTACGCAATGCTGGTCCCCCTGGCACGCGGCGGCGTGCCGCTATGCAATGCTGGTCCCCCTGGCACGCGGCGGCGTGCCGCTACGGCCTATATTGGCTCCTTTGCTTTCAGGCGCTTTTTGAGATAAGCCACCGGGTCGGGGGCGTAATCTTTCGAATAGTCGCCGGCGCAGTTTATCCCCGGCAGCGGCGGTATCCAGTCATACTTCAGCAGGTCGTCGGGGTTGCCGTATTTGGTGGTCATGGCCCTGATAGCCGGGTCATCCAGGGCGGTCATCCAGCCCTTGTCCACGATCTTGTGCCAGTAGTTGGTCCCCCGTATTTTGACCTCGAAAGTAGCGAAATAGTTATGGACATGAATATGCCCCCGCGGCGCCCCGGCCCTGGTGGCGAAGGCGGCGAAACTCTTCTCGTCCTGGTACGAGCGGCTGCCGAAGCCCTGGTGGAAGATGCCGGCCCGGGTGCGCTCGGGCAGGTTGGGATAGATCCAGTAGCTTTTGAACATGTCGGAAACGCGGCGGTGCACCCCGATGGCGGTGCACAGGGCGGTGTCGACGTACCAGAACAGCCCCTTGCCCGGATATCCCGGCCATTGAAGGTTCTTGAACTTATCCATCGTCTCCCGGATGCGCTCGCCGTATTTGCCGCCACCCCTGACCTCGACCACCCGGTCCTGCTCGAAGTGCACCTCGATGCGAGGGAAGAAGCCGCAGTGGTTGGATGTTCCGGCCAGGACGCCGTTGGCTTTCTGGAAAACCGGCGCATTGTCAACTACATTCTCGCCCCGGGGCTCCCGCGTTTCGCCGCAGGTGGCCATCATCGGGTTCATGAAGAGATGGCCGTGGAGCAGGGCGGCGGCCCGCCAGCGCGCGGCTTCGTCGGGGGTCAGGGAATACTCGATAAAGGTGCCCTCGGGATCGGTGATGCGCACCGCCGAGGCCTGGCCCAGGGGTTCCACGGTCTTCTTTTCGAACTCGTCCCAGACCTCCAGGGGGAAGCTGTGCCCGCGGGCGAAGAACCATTCCCAGGTGTTGAACGGCCAGAAGCCGTAGAACTTATCGGCATGTTTGTCCAGGCCCCTGCGGGCATTGCCGCCGGCGACGTCGATAAAGACGCTGGTGTATTCCGGGTGCTTGTCGAGATATTTGGAGGTGGCGGTGGTCAGGCCCAGCCCGGTGATCAGGTCGACCATGGTGCCCGAGGCCTTGCCGCTCAGCAGCAGCTCCAGCTCCTGCCAGCCCTCCTCGACGGTGGTGATGTCCGGGTCGCGACCAATAAGCTGTTTGGGGTAGATGTAGTCTACCTGTTTGGCGCCCTGTTCCTCGAGGGCCTGGGTCATTGCCTGGGCCACGAACTTGTCCTGGTCCGGCATGGTGACTACCAGGATGTGGTCGCCCGGTTTGACGTACATCCGGGGCGCCACGCCGAACCTGGGTTTTTCGCTGGGCGCGATCTTCTTCACCAGCTTGCGCGCCTGCGGCAGGCAGTCATCGACGCTTTTTGGCTTCTGGTAGTTCGGGGCGCAGGGAGCGGGGTAAGAGTATACGGACATGAAAACCTCCTGAAGATTGATTAATTAACCACGAATCCTTCATGCTCGTTTGCGAGCACCATGAATTATGAAAACCATCTCCCCACAGGCAGGGCCGCCTGTGGTACCGGTATTTTCGGAGCGACACAAATGGACACGAATGGACAAGAATGGACAGAAGATAGAAGACCGAAGATAGAAGACAGAATACCATCCCTTTCTAGTTTCCATTTTCCGTTCTCTACTATCCGCCGTATTCGTGTTGATTCGTGTTAATTCGTGGTTTCACGAGACCTTGATGCTTGCTAAATCCCCCTTAATCCCCCTTTGAAAAAGGGGGAGAAATGAGATGGGCGCCCCTTTGAAAAAGGGGGAGAAATGAGATGGGCGCCCCTTTTTCAAAGGGGGAGAAATGGGAGAGTGCCCATTTTCAAAGGGGGAAAAGGCACGCGGCAGCGTGCCGCTACCGGGTGGCACAGGCGTCCCTGCCTGTGGAGGTGTTTTGGGCCATTGGTGGTACTCGCCACGGCGCGCCGTGGCGCTAGGGGGCACGTGCAACGTGCGGCTACGGGCACGCGGCAGCGTGCCGCTACGGAATGTTGGTCCCTGGGGCAGCGTGCCGCTACGGGTGAAGGTCACAATTTCAGTTCCTTTCCCCATTTTGCCGTTACCTGCTGGAGAAGATCGGGGCTCATCTTGATTTCGGGTGGGAACTCGTTCATCCATTCAAAGGGCTTGCAGGCGTCAACTATGGCCCGGGAGTTTACCGGGCCCACCACCGGTTTGCGTATGGTCGGGTCTACCGAGCTGCTCCAGGTGTGGCGCAGTATGTCGATATTGCGCTCCGGGTCGCACCGGGTGCACATGGCCCAGATGACCTCTTTGATGTCGGTGGGATCGATGTCTTCGTCCACAACGACAACGAACCGGCCCAGGAAGGCCCCCAGCCGGTGCTGCGAGGCTACCAGGGCCGCCTGTTTGGCGTGACCGGCGTAGCGCTGCTTGATGGAGACGGTTATCCAGAACCGCTCACCGAGCTCGCTGAACCACACACCCCTCACGTCCGGTATGCCCCCTTCCAGCAGCGCGGTGAAGAGCATGGCGCTGCGCATGACGCACAGGTAATAAGTCGAGTCGCCCGGCGGCCGGTCCGGCGGGCAGCCCAGGATAACGGGATTGTTCCGGTAGTAGACCCTTTCGATGTTGACCAGTTGGTCCAGGTGTTTGCCCCGGGCATAGTAGCCCACCCATTCGCCGAAGGGTCCCTCGTCAACATTGGTGTCCGGGGGGCACCACCCAGCAAGGACGATCTCGCTGCTGGCCGGCATGGGTAGCCCGGTGACTTCTTCACGGACCAGCTCGACCGGTGCGCCGTAGATGGAACTGATGACCGAAAACTCGGCCCCGGGCTTCACTTCGATGGAGCTTACCAGGAGCATCAGCGGGTCGTGGCCCAGGGAAATAACGATGGGACACGGCCGGCCGCGGGCGTGATATTTTTCCAGTTGGAGCCTGCCATGCTTGCCCTGGGAGATATGGATGGTAGTTGATTTTTCATCGTGGACCATGAGGCGGTAGGCGCCGGAGTTGACTTCGTCGGTGTCGGGGTCGCAGGTGATCACCGCGGCGCCGGTACCGATGTAGCGCCCGCCGTCCTGTTCATGCCATTTGGGGGAGGGAAAATCATAGAGATTGACATCCTTTCCGGACCTGGTATTCTGCGTTACCGGTCCGGAGGACACCATCCGGTGCTGGGGGCCGGACGCGCTTTCCCACCCGGCATACCTGGCCTGTACGTCGCTGAGCAAGTCCAGGGTTGAATGATGGACGGGCAGGTTCAACGTCAGCGAGGTGCGCTCCGGTGTAGTCATCGAGCAGGAGACCACTCCATATCCGCCGGGATATCCGGGGATGTTCCGGAAAATCAAGGCCGGACCGGCATCCTGCCGGGCGTTGAGGGTGGTCAGGGCGCCGATCTCCGATTGCCAGGTGGCGCCATCTATTCGCTTGAGCTGGCCGAGCCCTTTAACGGCTTCGAGCCACTGTCTCAGGTCTCGTTCAGGCATTTGTTTTCGTCACTTACTTCCTCCCCCTGTCGCAAAAGGGGGATACAGGGGGATTTCCCATTGGAACGGGGAACCACGAATGAACACGAATGAACACAAAAGGGAAAAGGCAAAAGGGAAAAGGGAACTGAGAATAGAAAGTCCAGACCGGACGGGAGCGGTCTATCTCCTATCTCCTAACTCCTGTCTTCTGTCTTCGAGTATTCGTGCTCATTCGTGCCCTTTTCCCTTTTCCCTCTTGCCTTTTCCCTTTTCGCCGCGTCTCTGCGGTTAAAAAGATGTCCTATTGTTTTCACAGCCATTGGTGTTAATTCGTGTTCACGCGGTCCGCGATGGCGCTACGGGCACGCGGCAGCGTGCCGCTACGGAATGTTAACTCCGGCGGCGGCGATGGCCTCCATGATCCGGCCGTAGCCGCCGCAGCGGCACAGGTTGCCGGATATGCCCTCCTTGATCTCGTCTTCGGTAGGGTGGGGATTTTTGCCCAGGAGGGCGGTGGCGGACATGATCATCCCGGGTGTGCAGAAGCCGCACTGGATGGCGCCGTGGTCAATGAATGCCTTCTGGAGGGGGTGGAGGTGGCCGGCGCGGGCCAGGCCTTCAATGGTGGTGACCTTCTTGCCATGGGCCTCGACGGCCAGGGTCAGGCAACTGGCCACCGGGTCGCCGTCGATGATCACGGTGCATGACCCGCAAATGCCCCGGTCGCAGCCCTTCTTGGTGCCGGTGAGTCCAATGTGCTCCCGGAGCACCTCCAGCAGGGTGCGGCGGGTGTCAATCTCGAGTTCGTAGGAAAATCCGTTGACGGTAAGGCTGATCAGCTTTTTCATCTTATGGTTATCCTCTTAAAGTCAGTGCAAAAAAGACGGGAACCACGAATGAACGCGAATAAACACGAATCCGGACGATAGGAGATATAAGACAGAAGATATAAGACAGAAGACAGAAGACAGAAGACAGAAGACAGAAGACAGAACCGCCACCCCTTCTTGATATCTGACCGTAGACCTCATTTCTTCTCCGTGTCCCTCCGCGCCCTCTGTGGTAAGAAAGCGTGTCCATTCGTGTGCTCCGAAAATGTCGCCGCCTCCCCCTTTGAAAAAGGGGGACTGAGGGGGATTTAAGAAA
>CAZFEA010000141.1:2720-8316 GCA_964518085.1 uncultured Dehalococcoidia bacterium | reverse complement strand
GGAGGCATATCTTGTTCGCCATAGCTCTCGTCTTTATATGTGTGGTTATGGGAGCTTTTGGCCAGATCTTCATGAAAATGGGCATGGAGAAGATCGGGCCCATTGGAAGCATATCCCGTCTGTTGCAGCGTGAGTTTCTGCTGCACATTTTCACCACGGCACCGGTAATGCTGGGGCTGACGCTGTACGCGGTATCAGCCTTTCTGTGGCTGGCGGCTTTGTCCAGCCTCAATGTCAGCTTCGCCTACCCATTGCTCAGCCTGGCCTATGTCCTGGTGGCCGTTATCTCTTATTTCATGTTGAAAGAACCGATCACCGCGATACGATGGATAGGCATAATAATGACTGTGGTTGGATCATTTCTGATCACACGGAGTAATTAGGGTTGATTTTCGGAAAGACTACTTTGGTCTCCTCTCCCCTGGCCGGAGACTTCACCCTCACCCTGACCCTCTCCCGTCGAGGGAGAGGGCGCTAGAAGGCTGGGAATCATTGCTGCAAGCTGTTTCGTGGTGGGCCGCCATCCAGGTCCTGGGGCTGATGGCTTTGCCCATCTCGTTTCGCGTCTTTAGAAGCCTTCCTGACAAAGGGTATGCCTTCAGCAAGATGCTGGGCCTCTTGCTGTTCTCTTACCTTGCCTGGCTGAGCGCCTCGGTCAAAATCCTGCCTAATCACAAGTATGCCCTGGTATTCTTCTTGCTGGCGGCCGGGGGGGTCTTTGCTGGCTGGGTCTTCAAGCACTCCTGCGGTGTCCGGCACGGCGCGCCGTGCCGCTACGGTGAAGATGATACGCGGGGCCGCTACAGTGAGCGTAACCCGCTTGCGGAATTGGGGAGCCATCTCAAGCGGCGTATGCCCCTCGTCCTCGCGGTTGAAGTTATCTTCGCCGCCGCCTTTGCTCTGTGGGCGGTGGTGCGAAGCTACGCCCCGGCGATCACCGCCACGGAAAAACCCATGGACCTGGCCTTCTTGAACAGTATTCTGAGGGCTAGCTATTTGCCCCCGCCCGACCCCTGGCTCAGCGGCTTCTCCCTCAACAACTACTACTTTGGCCATTTCATCGTAGCCCTGCTGTCGAAACTGACCGGCGTGCCTGCGGGCACCGCCTATAATCTGGCAGTGGCCATTTTCTTCGGCCTGTCGGCTATCGGCATTTTTGGCCTGGTCTACAACCTGGTCGCCCGGAGCTCCGGCGACGAGGCGCAGCGGAAGGCTATTGGATTTGGACTGCTGGGCATTTTGTTTTTTCTGATCGCAAGCAATCTCGAAGGGGTGATCGAGTTCCTCTATGCCCGGGGCGCCGGTTCTCCTGAGTTCTGGAAATGGGTGGATATCAAGGGATTGAACCAGCCCTATGCCAGCGCGCGGTGGTATCCCACGGAGCACTGGTTCTTCTGGAGGGCGACCAGGGTTATCGACACGGTGGTCGGCGGGCAAAGCCTGGACTATACCATCACCGAATTCCCGTTCTTCAGTTTCTTGCTTGCCGACATGCATGCCCATCTCCTGGCCATTCCTTTTGTCCTCATGGCGCTGGGTTTTACTATGAACACCCTGTTTACCCGCGAACCGATGGGCTTTCGCTGGCTTCTCCGTAATCCGTGGGAGCTGCTTGTGGTGATCATCGGCCTGGGTTCGCTGGGTGTTATCCATTCCTGGGACCTGCCAACCTACGCAGGGATATTTGTGGCCGCGGTCTTCATTCAGCACTATCTGGCGCCTGCCGGGGGAATCCGTGGCCGCGCGGTTACCGCGCATCCGCTCCCCCGCGAGGGGACCTCGCTGCTACCGTCCCCTGAACTGCCTGTGGTACCGGTTTCCGCGGCGCGCAGACTTACGGGTCTGCCTCTGCTGGCGCCCGTAGTGATCTCGTTGATCGTCCTGGCGGGCGTCTTTTTCTACTACCTTCCGTTCTATTCGGCGTTTCAACGCCCGGTAACCGGGGTCCTGCCGTGGATTGGTCCGCCGACCCGCTCTGTCTACTGGCTGGTGCTGTACGGCCTTTTCGCCTTGATCATATTGCCGGCATTGATCGTTGAGGCGGCATCGTTGAAAAAAGATGGCCAGGGCGCGGCCAAAACCCTGGCATTGCTGGCGCCGGTCATGCTCGGTCCCCTGGTGATATGGACACTGCTGATGATGGTCGTGGGGCCGGTGACCGCCGGTCCGGCTTCGGCGGCTTCGGGCATCGCCATCCGCTGGCGTAACCTGATACCCTTTGTCCTGCTGGCCCTTGGGGCGTTGTGGGTGGTGATCATTAGAAGCAAGAAGGTAAGACAGGACAGCCCCTGGGGTCTGGGCAGCCTGTATGTGGCCCTGCTGCTGCTGGCGGCTATCCTGATAATCTATGGTACGGAACTATTTTTCATCAAGGATGTCCTGTTCGGCAACAGGATGAATACCATCTTCCGGTTTCATTACCAGGTCTGGCTGTTGCTATCGGTTGCCGCCGCCTTCGGCGTCTACTACATTTCCGCCCGGGGGCGCGGCCTGACGGCGCCCTGGAGAATTTCTCAAATCGCCTGGTTGGCCGTCACCGCGGTGGTCTTTCTCGGCGCCCTCTACTACCCGGCTGCTGCCGCCTCCAATTATCTGAATTTCAAAGCCAGCCGGACCCTTGACGGCCTGGCTTTTGTCGCTCCTCCAGAGAGGGATGCCCTGGAGTGGCTAAGGAAGAACGTCCCCGAGGGTTCAGTGATCGCCGAGGCCTTCGGCGGTGATTACACCGAGGCGGGACGGGTGGCGGCGAGGACCGGAATACCAACTATCATCGAATGGGCCGAGCACCAAAAGATATGGCGTGGCGCCGACCAGGACTTCAAGGACCGGCCCCGGGATGTCGAGGCTATCTTTCGCAGCGCCAATGTCTCGCAGGTGCGGTCGCTCCTGGCCAAATACGGCGTGTCCTACATCTATGTCGGTGGTTTCGAGAGGCAGCAGTACGGCGATCAGGTGTCCACCAGGTTTAACGGCGTTGCCGATATTGTTTTCCGTAACCAGGCGGCCACTGTCTACCGGGTGAGGGCCCAGTAGTCCCGATGAACGAATTTATCCTGGTCTGGCGCTGGTGGCTGGTGATGGAACTCCTGGGGCTGATCGCTTTTCCCCTGGTGGCCTGCGTCGCCCGGAACCTGGAAGACCGGGGATACTGCATCGCCAAAGCCCTGGGCCTGCTGCTGCTGAGTTATCTCGTCTGGATTATCTCGACCGCCCGGGTACTGCCCTTCGGCTATGGCAGCATACTGGTGGCGTTGCTGGTGGTGGGAGGGGCGGGTGTTTGGCTCAGCCGCAATGGCTTTTCTCTCCGGGAAATGCCGGTCAAGAAGATGGTGCTGACGGACCTGGTTTTTCTGGTTGCTTTCGGCCTGTTTGCCTTCATCCTCAGATACAAGCCCGACCTGTATTTCGCCTACTCCGAAGACTTCATGGACTTCGCCTTCACCCAGGCGATACTGCGAACGGATTACTTCCCGCCACAGGACCCCTGGATGTCGGGAAAGTCTATGTCTTACTATTATGGCGGATTTCTCTTTGCCGCCAACCTGATCAAGATAAGCCATGTTCCGGCGTCGTTTGCGCCCAATCTGGTGGTGGCCACCTTTTTTGCCCTGACGGCGACGGCGGTTTACGGCCTGGTGTCTAATGTTATCAGGTCTACGGGCTTCGGCCTGCTTGCGGCGCTGATGGTATGTGTTTCCGGGTATTTGTCTGGCGCCTTCCAGTACGTTGCCGCATTGACCAAACAAGACTTCATGGGCTACAAGCCGCTTCTGACTCCCTCATGGAAAGACTGGCTCCTTTCCTTTAATTTCTGGGATGCCAACCGGATAATCCCCGGTACCCTGAACTACTACCCCTATTTTTCGTTTTTGCAGAGCGACATGCATCCCCCCACGCTGAGCTTTCCGTTTCAGGCCACTTTCCTGGTGCTGGTGGTGGTTTTTGTGAGAACGGCCATGCTGAAACCGCCGCAGCCGGTACCACAGGCGTCCCCGCCTGTGGGGAACCCTACTAGCCCTTTGATCCTGTTTGAAGGCGGCGCCGGAGGCTCTCAGCCGGTACCACAGGCGTCCCCGCCTGTGGTGCCGGTGTTGGGCGGCGTCATGGCGCTTAATCTCGGTTACCTGTTCTTCATACATTCCTGGGACTACCCGATTTATGTAATGGTCTTCGGCCTGGCCGCGTTGATGTTCAAACGTTCCTGGACCGGGCTGGTTTTCACCGGCGCAGTAATAGTGGCAAGCGTGCTTTTCTTTCTGCCATACAATTTGAGTGGCGTGGGTGGGGGTTTCCAGGGCCTGGGCCGGGTGACCGACCGGAGCGAGGTGTCTGCTATTCTGGAAATGCTTGCCGTGTTCCTTTTCAGCATCGTTACCATGCTCTATATTATGTCAATGAAGAGTAGCATCAAAGGATGGCAGGTGGCCCTTTTCGCCAGCGCCGGCATCATGGCCGCCTTCGTGTTCAAGTTTCCTCTGCTGGTATTTCTGGCGCCGGCGATAGTGCTGCCGTTATATTTCTTGTTGACGCGTAACGACGGGGGACGTGGCAGCGTGCCGCTACGGGTTGAGGCCGTCATTGCTAGTGGAGCGAAGCAATCCCGTGTGGGAGATACCGACATGGCAGGCGGTACGACTCTCGCAGATGAGGCACGCGGCAGCGTGCCGCTACTGGGTGGGGCACCGGCACGGCACGCCGTGCCGCTACGGGATGGTGACCGGCTGATGCTGTTTTTTGTTCTGGCCGGCGCGCTGGTCATATTCTTCGCCGAGGTGCTGTACCTCCGCGACGCCCTGCGCGGCGCCGTGGCCCGGTTCAATACCGTGCTGAAGCTGTACTATAGCGTCTGGCTGCTCTGGGGGCTGGCCGCGGCCATGGCTTTCAAATATGTCATGGGCCACCTGGGCCGCGTTACCCGCTATCTCTGGCTTTTCCCGGCCCTGGTGCTCCTGGCGGCCTCGCTGGTGCACCCTGTGGCCACGACGGCGGGATGGACCAGCGGCCGCCATACCGTTTTCGGCGTGAACCGGGGGACGCTGGACGGCACTGCCTATCTAAAGTCCCTCCAGCCGGCCGACTATGAAGCCGTCAACTGGGTTCAACAGAATATTTCGGGGGCGCCGGTGATACTCGAGGCCCCGGGGGCGCCTTATGGGTACTCATCCCGGGTCGCTTCACTGACCGGGCTACCAACTGTGGTCGGCTGGGGGATGCACGAAATCATGTGGCGAAACGATTGGGCCGGAGTGGGGGAGAGAACAAATGATATCGATAACATCTATAACGGCAACAGCGACGTCCAGGTAATGGCGCTGCTACGCAAATATGATGTAAGATACGTCTACGTCGGCTCACTCGAAACCCAGAAGTACCGTCCCGAGGGTCTTGCCAAATTCAGGCTCAGAAGCGACCTGTTCCGGCCGGTCTACAGCAACCAGGGAGCCCAGATCTTTGAGGTGATCTATGGAAGTTAGGAAATCCATACTTGACCGCGACTATATCTTATACATCCTTCTGGTTGTAATTGCCGGGTTGATGCGCTTCATCGACCTCGGGGGACGGGCGATACATTACGATGAGAGCCTGCATGCCTTTT
>CAZFEA010000141.1:0-2710 GCA_964518085.1 uncultured Dehalococcoidia bacterium | reverse complement strand
ATGCCTGGAAGCTGGCGACCGGACAAGGCTACCAGCACAACGCCATGATGCACGGTCCGTTCCAGTTCATCGCCCCGGCTTTTATCTTCAAGCTGTTCGGCGCCACGGAATACACCTCGCGCATGGTGGCGGCCCTTCTGGGCACGGCGATGGTGGGCCTGCCATATTTCCTGCGGAAACAGATGGGAAAAGGCGGCGCCCTGCTGGCCTCCCTCTTGCTTGCCTTTTCCCCGTCCATGGTCTACCTGAGCCGCTTCATCCGGGAGGATATTTACACCCTTTTCTTCACCCTGATCATGGTGATATGCCTGTGGCGCTACCTTGACCAGGGCAAGGCGAGGTACCTCTACACCGGCGCCGCCGCCCTGGGCCTGGGCTTCGCCACCAAGGAAACGACCTTCATCACCGTGGTCATTTTCGGCAGCTTTCTGATACTCATGGCGGCCAGGGAGTTTTTGGGCGGCATGGCAAGGGGCTTTGACTTCAGCCAGGCGTCGCGTCCGGTGGAGTTCCTGGTGCTCCTTGGTTCGCTGTCTTTACCGCTGTACTCCGCAGGCATTTCCGTTTTTCAGAAGACCTTCAAGGTTACCTTGACCAGCGTGGGACAGGCCGGCTGGCCTGAAGGCGCCCCCGAAGGTGGGGGGCTGGCAGTGGCCGGACTGGTGGTCGGCATCCTGCTTACCCTGTCGGTGGTCATCGGACTGCGCTGGAAACCCCGGGTTTGGGGTTGGTGCGCCCTCATATTCTGGGGCATATTCACCTTGCTCTATACCACTTTCTTCACCAATCCTCTCGGATTCGCCAGCGGCATGTGGCAGTCGCTGGGCTACTGGATGGCCCAGCAGCCGAAACACCGCCTGACCCAGCCCTGGTTCTACTACCCGCTGGAGCTATCCTTGTACGAGTTCCTTCCCGCGCTGCTGGGCGCAGCCGCCCTGGTCTATTATTTTGTGCGGAAGAAGAATCCGTTTACCAATTTCCTGGTGTACTGGTTCCTTGCTACCCTGGTGCTGTATCTGTATGCCGGCGAAAAAGCGCCCTGGCTAATCGTACACCTGGTCCTCCCGCTGACCCTGCTGGCGGCTAATTTTGCCGGCGATGTGCTGGGCGGCGCAGTTTTTCGCGCCCGGTGGCTCAGGGCCGGTCCGGCGGTGTTGATGGCCTTCTTGTTTGTCCTGACTCTGTGGGTGGGCTTCCGGCTCAATTACACCCACGACGACAGCACCACCGAGCTCATGGTCTATGCCCAGGGGTCTGCCGACCTGACCCGGGTGATCGAAGATATCGACGCCCTGGCGCGAGAGACCGGTGAGGGGAAGGCGATGAAGATCACCGTGGACTCGGCCCTGACCTGGCCGCTGGCCTGGTACTTGAGGGAATATGTCGCTGTCGGCTATCCTAACCTGGCTGCGATGAGCAGCCCCCCGGACGGATCGGTACTGCTGTTGCTGGCCGGGAATGAGGGCGCCGCCAGGCCCCACCTGGGCAAGTACCAGCACCGGTACAATTACAAGCAGATACTCTGGTTTCCGGAGCGCCACAAGGAACTGACCAGCAAAACCCTGTTTACCCGGGAGAACTTCAACAAATGGTGGACCTACTGGCGCACCCGGCAGGTAGAGGGGGGTTACTGGAAATCGGACGCGATAGCCTTTTTCGTCCGGCCGCCGCGGTAGGAGACTGATTTCCCCCTTTCGCGAAAGGGGGATTAAGGGGGATTTAATGAGAAATCAAAATGCGAAACTGAAGTCTTTGCGGTTGTTAGTATACTTTAGCCCTGTCTGGCCAAAGGGGGAGGGGCAGTGGGGAATTTTTCAATCTTTCAATGTTTCAATTTTTCAATATGCTTAGATCGCGCCGGTTCTGGCTGGGCCTCCTGATCACCCTGGTATTCCTGGTGCTGCTTTTCTACCGCACACGGCCGGCAGAGATCATCGCGCCGCTGCGGACCGCCAACTATTTCTGGATAATCCCCGCGGTAGCCGTGTATTTTGTCGGGTTCTGGTTTAAGGTAGCCCGATGGGCGTATATCATGAGACCCATCAAGCGTGTCCCGGCCGCCAGGCTCTTCTCGATTACCGTCATCGGCTATGCCGTCAATAATGTCTTGCCCTTCCGCATCGGCGAACTGGTCCGGGCCTATCTTGTCGGGGAAAAGGAGGGCATCAGCAAGAGCGCAGCCCTGGGGTCCATCGTGGTGGAGCGTATTTTCGACGGGTTGGCGCTGGTTTTCCTGGTAGTCGCTATTTCCCTCTTTGTTCCCATGGATGAGTGGCTCAAAGGGGTCACTATCCTGATGGCGGCGCTGTTTACCGGCTTCCTGGGATTTTTCATCTTCCTGGCGGCCTCTCCGCGCTGGACGCAAAAGCTTCTTGATTGGATAGCCTGCTGCCTGCCGAAACGTTTTGGCAAACTCCTTCAGGGGCTGGGCATACATTTCGTGACCGGCATCAAGATACTGCACAGCCCTCTCAGGCTGATAGCGGTCTTCGGCTTTTCACTGCTGCTGTGGACCATCGAAGCCGCCATGAGCTGGGTCCTCGCCTTCGCCTTTAACTTCCAGCAATCATACCCGGCATTTCTGGTCGGGACCGCCACCGCCAACCTGGCCACAACCCTGCCGACCACCCAGGGAGGCATCGGGCCGTTCGAGTACTTCTATAAGCAGTCCCTGGTGGTATTCGGGACGCCGGATTCCCTGGCCACGGCC
>CAZFEA010000140.1:5232-8356 GCA_964518085.1 uncultured Dehalococcoidia bacterium | reverse complement strand
ACCCTGGGTACACCCCTTCCTTCACCATCTTCTTATATACCTTGAGCCCTTCGGTAGTAGGTTCATAGCGGAACAGGGCCAGGCGGTCGCCCTTAAGATATTTGACCAGCCCGGCGCCAGTCAGAGCCTTGAGCGCCAGTTCCCCTATGTAACCCGAAGGATGCAGCACGTGGTCGGGCACTGCCTGGCCAGTCTTTTCGTAATTACGGCAAATGATTCCAAAAATACGGACCGGCTCTTGTTCGATGCTTTTGAGGAGAAATTCCATTACCTCGGTCTTCTTGACCTCATTGAGGAAGTCCCGATAGGCGCTTTTATCTGTCATGAATTACATTGTAGCACTCTTACCGGCCAGGGTAAACGAACGTGTGGCAAATACTTTACACCTTCGCAGGGCTTATGTTATAGTTTTGTGATACTCTTTCAGAAAAGAAGTCATGGTCGCAAATATATTTAGAACGTGGAGGTACAAAAACAGTTGAAAGCGCACAGGTTCGCAGCAATCGTGTTGGCGGCTTTTTTGGTCCTGGTGGCGAGCAGCCTGCCGGCTGTTGCCCTGGCCTCGCCAATTCGAGTCCAAGATGCTTCACCGGATAACCCCGGGCAAATGCAACCCGGCGCCTGGGACCTGGTTTTTTATGCTCTCTCCAACAGCGTATCCGCCTCCGGGGGAGAAGATATTGTCATCGATCTGAAACTGACCAACAACGGCAAAAAAGAGGGCTATGTCGACGTGTCCGTAGAGAAGTCGCCCGCCGGCTGGCAGACCGTTGTCAGGCCGCGCTTCACCACGCTCAACATTACTTCCATCTATGCCGAACCGGCCAAGCTCCTGGCCGACGGCAAGGGCCTGGAACCCAAGACCCAGGAAATGGAAGCCCGCATCAAACCGCCCAAGGATACCGCCGCGGGCAAATTTGAGGTAACCCTCAAGGCAGCTACCAGGGATGGCGCCTGGACGTCCACCGTAGATATCGGCATTCAGCTTGCCGGCAGCGGCCCCACCAGGGAGGGTGTCGCCCTATCAACCCAGTATCCCACCCTCAGTGGTTCCGCCACCGCCAAGTTCGAGTTCAAAGTAGACCTGGCCAACCAGGGCGGCCAGGACCGCTCTTTCGACGTTCGCGCCAGGGCGCCGGCGCGCTGGCAGATTTCTATCCGTCCTTCCTTCGAGCAAAAAGAGGTTTCTTCGGTCAGCGTGAAAGCGGGGCAAACCCAGGGATTGGACGTAACCATGACGCCGCCCTTCGATGTTCAGGCCGGAGACTATACCGCTACCCTGCAGGCCAGCTCCGGAAACATTCAAAACACGGTAGACCTCAAAGTATCCGTTGTCGGTACCTACAACATGGTCCTCACCACTCAGACCGGACGGTTGAACACCGATGTGGTAGCTGGACGAGACCGGGACATGACCATCATCATCGCCAACCAGGGCACTGCACCCCTGCAGGGCATAACCCTGTCTTCGAGCAAACCTGATGGCTGGAATGTCGTGTTCAGCCCGGATAAGATCGATTCCCTGGCGCCGGGCAAGCAGCTCGAGGTCAACGCCAATATCAAGGCCCCGGATAACACCATCCCCGGCGACTATGCCGTGGCCCTGAAAGCCACCACCGACCAGACCTCGCAAAACACTGAAATCAGGGTCACCGCCACCGCCCGCAGCATCTTCGGCTATATCGCCGCAGGAATAATCGGGCTGGTGGTCGTCGGCCTGCTGGTGATCTTTACCATGATGGGCAGGCGTTAACTTATGGCAACGCCAGTCGTGGTTGAAACCCGGGACCTCGCCACGCAATACGGCGACAAAATAGCCGTGGACAAACTCAACTTGCGGGTAAAC
Organism: uncultured Dehalococcoidia bacterium; assembly: GCA_964518085.1. GTDB lineage: Bacteria > Chloroflexota > Dehalococcoidia > JACQUA01 > JACQUA01 > JACQUA01. The sequence goes on along the minus strand of CAZFEA010000140.1, from coordinate 6,510 downwards.
CAGGGCGAGATCTTCGGCTTCCTTGGACCTAACGGCGCCGGCAAGACGACCACCATCTTGATGCTGCTGGGCCTGACCGAGCCAACCTCGGGCGCCGCCAGGGTAGGCGGATTTGATCCGGTCAGGGAAGGGTTGAAGGTGAGGAGGATCACCGGATATCTGCCCGAAAACGTGGGATTTTACGAGGATATGACCGGGCGGCAGAACCTGGCTTACACTGCAAGCCTGAATGGACTGCGCTACACAGTTGCCAAACAGAAAATTGACGACTTGGTGTCAATGGTCGGTCTCGCCGACCGGGCCAACGACAAGGTTGAGAAATATTCCAAGGGAATGAAGCAGCGCCTGGGCATTGCCGACGTACTGGTCAAAGACCCCCGGGTGGTCTTCCTGGACGAACCCACCGTGGGCATCGACCCCGACGGCGTCCAGCGGGTGCTCGACATTATTCTCAATATGGGACAGGAGCGCAAGATTACTGTGTTCCTGTCGTCTCACCTCCTTTACCAGGTGCAACGGATTTGCACCCGCATCGGCATACTGGTCCGGGGACGACTGGTGGCCGAAGGGACCATCGAAGGCTTGGGCCGAGAGGCCCTGGGGACAGACCATATGCATATAGAAGTCCAGGCCACCGGACCGGTCGCCAAACTCAAGGAGGCCCTGGGTGACCTCCCCGGCGTGAAAGCCATTGAACCTTCGGGCGAAATGGTGATTGTTGAGACCGACCGGGACATCAGGGGCGAAATCGCCAACCGGGTCTGCCGTGACGGCAACACGCTCATTCACCTCAAGTTGCAAACTCAGCCACTCGAGGAAATCTACATGAAATACTTTCACCGGGAATAATATGCAGGGATTGTTGACTATCGTAAGAAAAGAGCTGACCGACCAGTTTCGCAGCAAACGGTATATCATCCTGTTCCTGCTGGTCGCCGTTGTTTCCCTGGTTGCCAGCTACTCGGCAGGCCAGACCATCAGGGAGGTGCTGTCCAGGGCTACCGCCAGTACTTTTGTCTTCCTGAATCTCTTCACCACTTCGGGCGACATCTTCCCTTCGTTCTTTGCCTTCATCAGTTTCCTGGGACCGATCGTTGGCATCGCCCTGGGCTTCGATGCCATCAACAGCGAGCAGACCAGCGGCACCTTGAGCCGCGTTATCGCCCAGCCCATTTACCGCGACTCGTTCATAAACGGCAAATTCCTTGCCGGCCTCAGCATGATCGGCCTCATGTTGCTTACCATTTTTCTTACCGTCGGAGCCTTCGGCTTGTGGCT
>CAZFEA010000140.1:0-5222 GCA_964518085.1 uncultured Dehalococcoidia bacterium | reverse complement strand
CGCCGACCCCGGAAGAAGTAATACGCATCGGCGTCTTTTTCATACTGTGCATGGTCTATATCGGCTTCTGGATGGGCCTGGCTATCCTTTTTTCTATCTTCTTCAAACGTCCCGCCACCTCAGCCCTGGGCTCGCTGGCCACGTGGGTGTTCCTGGTGATCTTTCTGGCCCTCATAGCAAACATGGCGGCCACAAACATCGTCTCCGCCGAGCAATCAAGGGGAACGGCAAGTCAAGAAGAACTTTTGGTGCGCCAGGCCAATATCAGCAATATGATCATGAGAGCTTCCCCGGGTACTCTCTTTGAAGAAGCCTCCTCCACGGTGCTCAGCCCCATGCGCAGGACCCTCGGCCCGATCCTGGCTCGCGAGACAGTGAGACTGGTACCCAGCCCGCTGCCGCTGGACCAAAGCCTGATACTGGTATGGCCCCAGCTCTCCGGACTTATCGCTTTGACCGCGGTATGTTTCGGTTTTTCTTATATTATTTTCATGAGGCGTGAAGTCAGAGCTACCTAGGAACAACAGTGTCATCCCGAACGAAGACCGGTACTGCGGGCTTTCCAGCATGCAGCCAAAGGCCATCTGCAACGGTACCGCAGGCTTTCCAGCCTGCAGCCGAAGGCCAGGCCGACAGGCTAGAAAGCCTGTCGTACCGGGGGTACCAGAGTTATTTGTCCCAGCGAAAACTTGCTCAGCCCCTACGACATTCATGGCCGGACACGCCCTCTTCCTCGACTGTTATTCCCCAATTGGTTATAATTTAATCGTCGCATCTGCTAGACCAAAGGAGACCTTAGACCGTGGAAGGCTGCAGCCAAGAAAAACTCTTCGGTTATGACCGCACCAAGAAATGCCCTGAATGCTATGGCTGGGGTCAGTATTATTCAGAGTGCCCTCACGACCAGTACGTGTGCCGCACCTGCGGCAGGCACCAGTGCCTCAACCACTGGAAATACCCCATGCGCAGCCGCGAGGAAACACTCCACTTCCTGAAAGGGGCCCAGCAGGAAAGCGGCAAGAAATGCTTTATCCGCCCGGTAGTGCAGGCCAACGGGACGTCCAAGTGGAAGATTTTCACCGACGAGGAAGACTACCAGATCTACCTCAGCACCGGGAAACACAAACGGTAATATGATTTCTATCTCTCGCATCCTGTGCGGGGTGGTGGCCACGGGGGATAACCTCCGCTTCGGCAAGGGAAGCGCGCCTCACAGCCCGGTCCCCGCCTTCAAGCAGGGCCGGCCCATTGTTGTCTGGAATTGCACCAGGCGCTGTAACCTCCACTGTTTGCATTGCTACTCCAACTCCGACGGAAAGGACTATTCCGGGGAACTGACCACCAGCGAAGCGAAGAAGTTCATGGATGACCTGGCCGCCTTCGGCGTGCCGGTAATACTGTTCTCCGGCGGCGAACCCCTGTACCGGCCCGACCTCCTGGAACTGAGCGCTTACGCCCGCGCCCTCGGCCTGCGTCCGGTGATTTCGACCAACGGGACGCTCATTGATATGCCCACGGCTGAAAAGCTGGTAAGAATCGGTTTCGGCGAAATCGGCATCAGCCTCGACGGCATCGGCGAACACAACGACCGCTTCCGGGGCAGGAAGGGGGCTTTCGATCAAGCCCTCTCCGCCATCAGAAATTGCCTGGCCATCGGCCAGAAAGTCTCCCTCCGCCTGACCCTGACGAAGTATAATTATAGAGACCTGCCGGCCATCTTTGATCTCGTCGAACGTGAAGGAATACCCAGGGTCTGCTTCTATCACCTGGCTTATTCCGGGCGGGGGGCCAGGATTCAACAAAGCGACATCAGCCACCAGGAAACCAGGGAGGCTATAGATTACATCTGCCAGCGCACCGCCGATATGGTCCGCCGCGGACTGGAAAAAGAAGTCCTGACGGTAGATAATAATGCTGACGGGGTTTATCTCTACCTTAAAATGAACAAAGAAGTCCCACAGCGCGCCGAAGAGGCATTGAGGTTGCTTCTGAGCAACGGCGGCAACCGGTCGGGCATTAACATCAGTTGCGTCGACAACCTGGGCAACGTTCATGCCGACCAGTTCTGGTGGCACTACTCCTTTGGCAATGTCCGTGAGCGGCCCTTCGGCGACATATGGCTGGACACTTCGGACGAGTTGATGAAAGGCCTGAAGCACCGGGCGCCCTTGCTCAAGGGCAGGTGCGGGCGCTGCCGGTACCAGAACATTTGCAACGGCAACCTGAGAGTCAGGGCGGAAGCGGTATACGGTGATGTCTGGGCGGAAGATCCGGCCTGCTACCTTACTGACCAGGAAATCGGTATTGCCGGCTAAGTCCAAACCCGGGGTCCAATGGAGCAAATAGTCAATACCAACAAAGGCACACCTCCACCCCACCTCATCGCCTGGGAAATGACCAGGACCTGCAACCTCCTTTGTGCCCATTGCCGGGCTTCATCCCACGATGGGCCTTACCAGGGCGAACTGACCACCGCCGAGATGTTTTCCGTCATCGACAGCATTTGCGAAGTGGGCAGCCCGATCCTGATTCTGAGCGGCGGCGAACCCCTTGCCCGCCCCGACTTTTTTGAAATTGCCGGCTACGCCGCGGGCAAGGGTCTCCGGGTCGCCCTTGGCTGCAACGGCACCCTGCTGACCCCCGAGGCGGCCCGGCGGGTGAAAGAGGTGCCTATTCCCCGCGTCAGCGTCAGTCTTGATTTCCCGGTGCGCGAGCTTCAAGACCGCTTCCGGGGAATGACCGGCGCCTTCGATGCCGCCATAAAAGGCATCGAAAATGCCCGGTCCGCCGGACTGGAGGTGCAGATTAACTGCACCATAACCAGGTTGAATGCGCCGTATTTGGAGCAACTGCTTAACATGGCTCTGGAACTCGGCGCGGTGGCTTTCCATCCCTTCATGCTGGTACCAACCGGGCGGGGGAAAAACCTGGCCAGCGAGGAATTGCCTCCCGCTGAATACGAACGGGTGCTCGGCTGGATCTACGATAAGCAGATCGAGCTCAAGGACCGCATTTTTTTCAAGCCTACCGATGCCCCTCATTATTGGCGCATAGTCCTGCAGAAGGGTAAAGGCATGCCTCCGGAAACAGGGCACCCGGGCAGCCACCCGAAAGGAGCGCCGCATCCGGCAGGGGGCCACGGGATGAACTCCATGACCCGCGGATGTCTCGCCGGCAGCGGTTTTTGTTTTATCTCCCACACGGGCCGGGTCCAGGGCTGTGGCTATCTCGACCTCGAAGCCGGAAACGTCAGGCAGAATACCTTCGAAGAAATCTGGGAAAAATCCCCTCTGTTTGTCGCCCTGCGCGACCTTTCCCTGCTCAAGGGAAAGTGCGGGGTTTGCGAATTCAAGAAAGTATGCGGCGGCTGCCGCGCCAGGGCGCTCGAATGTGAAGGGGACTATTTGGCCCCGGAGCCTTATTGCATATATGAGCCCAGACAGCTTCGCAAGGGGACCCCTTGCGAAGCTCCAAGTGGACCCCTTGTAACCCAGTGAGGTAATGCGATGGAATTGGACCTGATCGAAAAACAATTGTTGAATGAAATTCAACGAGGTATGCCACTGACGGGACGGCCTTTCAGGGACCTGGGATACAAACTATCCCTGGATGAAGATGAGCTCATACGCCGGGTCCTGTACTTGAAGGAAAGCGGCATACTTCGCTGGTTGGGGGCGGTCATAGATTGGCGGAAGTTGGGATTCCAGAGCGCCCTGATAGCCATGAAGATTCCTGCCGAACGCATCGAAACCGCCGCCGAAGCCATCAACAAACACCACGGTGTCAGCCATAATTACAGCCGCAGCCATGATTTCAACCTATGGTTCACTTTAGCTCTCCCCCCAACCGCGGAGATGTGCACTACCGTACAGGAGCTGTCACAGCAAGCCGGCGCCAGCGACACCCTGAGCCTTCCGGCCACCCGGGTGTTCAAAATCCGGGCCTTCTTCGATGTCCTGGGAAACGGCAGCAGCAATGGCAATGGCGCCGGCGCAGAAGACGCCCCGAACTTTGTCCAGGAAGACCTCTCCCTCACTCAGACCTACAAGCCTTCTATTATCGACTTTGGAATTCTCAAGGAACTGCAAGGCGATCTTCCCATAAAACGGCGTCCCTTCGACCAGATGGCGCGGCGCATGGACATCTATCTCGACGATTTCTTGCTCAAGTCCAAAGAACTGATGGACCGGGGCGTCATCCGCCGCTTCAGCGGCCTGGTGCACCATGGCAAAGCCGGTTACACGGTCAACGTGATGTCCTGCTGGTCAGTGCCCCAGGAAAAGATCGAGGCCCTGGGGAGCGAAGTGGCCCACTTCAAGAACATTACCCATTGTTACGAAAGGCCCTGCAGCCATACCGCCTGGCCCTATAATGTTTACACCATGATCCACGGTCACACCAGGGAAGAGTGCGAAGGCACGGCGCAGACACTCTCCTCGCGGCTTGGCTTGCCCCAATATGCTATGCTTTATACCATGAAAGAATATAAGAAAGAAAGGATTAGCTGGCTTGGTTGAGGCGAGGAATGATGAGCATGGCCGCTATTATCCTGTTTTCCTGGACCTCCGCCATAAGCCCACGGTGGTGGTGGGTGGCGGGGAGGTGGCCGAACGGAAGGTGAAGGGATTACGGGATAAGGGGGCCATGGTCACCGTCATTAGTCCGTCCCTTACCGGGCATCTGGAGGCAATGGCGGAGCGGGGAGAAATCCGGGTCCACAGGAGGGAATACCGGGATGGCGATGTGGAAGGAGCAATAATCGCCATCGCTGCCACCGATGATAAGGCGGTGAACCACCGGGTGGCGCGGGAAGGCAGCGCGCGGGGTGTGCTGGTAAATGTGGTGGACGATGCCGAGCATTCAGACTTCATCTTGCCCTCTGTCGCTCAAAAGGGGGATGTTGTCCTGGCCATTTCGACCTCGGGCCGCAGCCCGGCGCTCGCCCGGAAGCTCCGCACCGAACTCCAGGACTACCTGGAGGCGGAGATCGACGAGATAGCCATCCTGCTTTCCGAAGTGAGGCAAGAGCTAAAGAAGCAGGGGAAGCAGGTCGACGGCGATAGCTGGCAGAAACATATCGACCTGCCGCTTTTGCAGGCCAGGATCAAGCAGGGGAAATCAGCCGAAGCAAAGGACGAGTTGATCGCCCGGCTGTCGGGATAGTGTCATGCTGAACTTGCTCAGAAAATGTCGCCATCTCCCCCTTTGAAAAAGGGGGACTA
>CAZFEA010000139.1:6499-8363 GCA_964518085.1 uncultured Dehalococcoidia bacterium | reverse complement strand
ATCCCCCTTAGTCCCCCTTTTTCAAAGGGGGAGACGGCGACATTTTCGTAACAAGTGTACCTCTCTTTTACTGAGGCTTATGGTGATACGTCTGGCATCGGTCCTCGGCGCATTTGCGCTCGTGCTGCTTGGTTTGGCCGCGTGCCCGTCGAGGCGGCCGGCTGATAGCGCACTTGCGGTCAATCCTCCGGTCGCCAGTCCCGCCATCCGCGCTGCCGCTCCCCAAAGCACCAGCGCCATTTCCTCATTGTCTTCGGGGCTGCCTGTGCCTGTACTGGCTCCAGTCGAGCCTGCGCCGGACGCGGGACCCCGGGCTCCGGAAGATATTGTTACGGCGGATCCGGACCCCGTGGAACCAGCTTCCACCCGGGCGCCACCAATCCCGACCTCAGCCGCTGCCAGTGCTACCGGCACAGCTGGTCCTGCGCTTGCCATACCCGGGGCGTTGAATATTCTCACCATAGCCCAGGGTAGTCCATCAATCAAGAAAGCCGGTACTGCCGCCTGGCGGAAAGCTGAGGTGGGTGCGACAGTAGCCCCGGGCGATTCCATCATGGCCGGCGGCGGGTCCCAGGTAGTCATCACTTTTTTCGAAGGTACGACCATTGAATTGCGAGCGGAGGCTCAGATTGAAATTATGAGGGTGGAGCGACTGGCGGGAAGAGACTTCAGGTCTATCCAGCTCAAGCAAACGGTAGGTGAGACTATCAGCCGCGTTTCCAGACTCGCCGACCGGGCTTCGAGCTATGAAATCCAAACGCCGGCAGTGGTCGCCAGCGTAAGAGGCACGGTCATGCCGGTTATCGTCCAGGAAAATGGGACTACTACTGTGCAGAACCTTGAGGGAAACGTGAATGCGACGGCGAGAGGGGTGACCGTTTCAATTCCCGAGAAGATGGAGTCTATTACCAGGCCCGGTCAGGCGCCCGGGGCGCCGGCCCCTGTCCCACCGCCTACGCCCCAGCCGACATTCCTACCGATGGTCACTCCCACGGCTACGGCCACGCCCGGGCCCACCGCCACGCCTTCGCCGACACCGGGGCCGACGTCTACGGCGACAGCGGCGCCTACAGGGTCACCGTCGCCCACGGGGAAGGCGACGAAGTCGCCGACGCCTGAGTCCTCGCCAACGGCCGCTTCAACGCCGGGAACCCCCGAGCCGCCGAAGCCGGCGTCGGGAGGAAAGGGAGGTCCTGCGAAGACGCCAGAGCCGGAGGAGACGCCCCGGCCGGCTCCGACAGTGAAGCTTTCCCCGTTACCGGAGCCTCCGTCGGGCCCCACGCCGACTGCACGAGAGCCTGGACAATAAGAATGGACCGGACATCTGACATGGATATCGCGAGTATGCAGCCGGCGCGTTCTCCGGACAGTCAGTCGCCTTTCTGGTGGCGGGCGGCTTGCCGCCGGCAGAAAGATTTGCTAAAATCTCCCAACCTTGGTTTTTCCCCAAGAAGGAGTCCGTATGGGCGTTCAAAGGATAGACGAAAAGCTGTGCAACGGCTGTGGCATCTGTGTGGAAGACTGCCCCACCGATGTACTGAGAATGAACCCGGAAGATAAGGCATATATCGCCTATGCGAAGGACTGCGCGGTTTGCTTTCAATGTTCCACTAATTGTCCGGTAGCCGCGGTTACCGTAAATTCCCTGGCTCCTAGAGAGTTGATTTTGCCCTACTAATGCAACGGAATAAATGCCGGGCCAGTCTGGTAGAACAGGCTTTCCAGCCTGTTCCCTTGCGACAGGCTAGAAAGCCTGTCGTACCGGCTCTCGTGCAGGCACGCCGGTCCGCCGCCAGGCGTCAATTAATGCGGGACGCCAATGTTATTTTACAGGAGGTGCACCATGGACTTGAGACCCTACCTT